>JBGSRE010000133.1:0-2833 GCA_041737755.1 Oligoflexus sp. | reverse complement strand
GAAGGGTCCTGGACTCATCCTGCTTATTCCTGGTATCGATCGAGTGGAAGCCAGAGTTTCAACCCGTATTGTAACGATGGATATCGACCCGCAGGATGTGATTACCAGGGATAATATTTCACTGAAAGTGAATGCCGTCGTTTACTTTAAAGTCGTCGATAGCATGAAGGCGGTGATCAATGTCGAAAATTATCTCTATGCAACAGCGCAACTTTCGCAGACTCATTTGCGATCGGTCTTGGGCGAACATTCTCTAGATGAGCTTCTAGCCGAACGCGATAAAATCAATCTCCATCTGCAGCGCATTTTGGATCAAAATACTGACACCTGGGGCATCAAAGTCGTCGCCGTCGAAGTGAAACACGTGGATCTTCCTCTCGACCAGCAAAGAGCCATGGCCAGACAAGCCGAAGCGGAAAGGGAACGCCGCGCCAAGGTCATCTCGGCCGAAGGGGAATTCCAGGCCGCTCAAATGCTCAAGGATGCCGCCGACCTTCTGTCAAACAATCCCACTGCCTTGCAGCTGCGCTACCTGCAAACCATGGCCGATATGGCGACATCAGCCAATACCAAGACCCTGTTTTTCCCGATCCCTATCGATCTTTTGGAAGCCTTTAAAGCCATGAAGCCCAAGGATTGAAACCAGCTTCTCCGGCTAATAATGACGGCCTCGGGGTCTGCTTTTCATGCCGGACTTTTATGGGCTCTTCTGCTAGGGTGACCACGCCTCATCGCATCCTAGGGAGAGCTCCGTCATGTCCAAATCCAAAGTTCACAATGCTACTCATCCCGCAAAACTGGATCTCAACAATACCGAAATCGCCTTTGCTCATCTGAGTGATCTGCAAATGCAGCAGGCGCTCATTTTATTCAGGGTCATTGGCAATCCACTTGTGGTTCAGCTCGGTCCAAGCTTTGCCTCGCTGTCCTTGAAACTGCGTTTACCTGTGCAAGGGATTATCAAGAAGACCATATTCTCGCACTTCTGCGGCGGGGAAAGCATTGAAGCCTGCCTGCCTCGCATAGAGCAACTTGGCAAAAAGGGTGTGGGCACCATTCTCGACTTTGCTCGCGAGGGCGGCGGCTTGGAAAAAGATTTTGATCTGGTCGTCGCTGAAATCATTCACACGATTGATATGGCTGCCAAACACCGAGATATGGTTCCCTTTGCTGTGTTTAAGCCTAGCGGTGTTTCATCGATAGAACTCTTGATGAAAGTCGAACGGGGTGAGCCGCTCGCCGCTGACGAAAAATCGGCTTTTGCTCGCGCCAAAGATCGCTTCAATCGGATCTGTGAACACGCTGCCAAAGCAGGTGTGCCCATCATGGTCGATGCCGAAGAATCCTGGATTCAAAATACTGTCGATGGCATTGTGATGGAACTGATGGCTCGCCATAACAAAGATCGGGCGATTGTTTTCAATACTATTCAGCTCTATCGCCATGATCGATTAGAATTTATAAAAACCAGCTTCGCCAAAGCTGAAGCCGAGGGCTTTCATTTGGGCATGAAACTGGTGCGAGGCGCCTATCTGGAGAAAGAGAATAAGCATGCCCAGGAACAGGGCCGAGCTTCGCCACTGAATGCCAACAAACAGGCAACCGATCATGAATATAACCAGGCCTTACGCTTCTGTCTCGAGCATCTCGATCGCATAGCGATCTGCGCGGGTACCCACAATGAAGAATCGGTGCGTTTGCTCGTTGAATTAATGCACAGGCATGGCGTCGCCCCCCGAGATCCGCGCATCTGCTTTGCCCAGCTTCTAGGGATGAGCGACAACATAAGCTTCAATCTTGCCTCTGCCGGTTATCAAGTTGCCAAGTATGTTCCCTATGGGACTGTTGCCGAGCTGCTGCCCTATCTGACGAGGCGCGCTCAGGAAAATAGTTCCGTACTGGGACAGAGCAGTCGTGAATTGGATCTCTTGCATCGTGAATATCAGAGGCGCAAGAAAGCCAGAAAACACTGACCCCCTTTCGTAAAGAGGAAGGCAATCCTTGCCCTCCTCCATCCCCTAATCCCCCATGATACACTCAGTATAAGCTTTGAAATATTCCCTTTGGTTTCAATTCCATCGCCAATGGAACCGCCAAATGTGGATTTTTTCAATTGATTCCTGAACGTTGCGATCAAGTGCTCGATGCTCTTTCGGATTCCTTAAGGTTTCGAACCGATTCACCGAACTATTTCGTTATAGGAAGGTTTCCAACAAACGGAAACCTTGATTAGAGGTCATCCTATGAATTTACGTCATGTTCGTTCGAGTCTTTTCATCACAGCGCTTTTGCTGGGCTGTACCCCTGCGCTTTTCGCCATCGATCTCAAACCCGATGAGATACGTGGCAAGGGTCAGCAATCACCCGTCACAATTCTGCAAAACCGCTATTTTACCAAAGCATTGCGCCCCGAACTTGGGCTTTCCTTTGGCACCATTACCAACGAAGCGTATACGGATACTGCTCTCTTTGGTGCGCGGGGTGCGATCTTTATGAACGAATGGATCGGAGTCGAGCTGCAATCGATGCAGGCCAAAGTCACCGATTCAGACGATCGTAAGGCCCTCCGGCGAATCACCTACTACCGCCCAGAGGCAGATGGTAGCTTCGTGCAAGGCGTCCTTGATCCTGAAGTTAATCAAATCAAAAAGTTCTTGGATATCAGCGGAATTCTGGCTCCTTTTTACGGCAAACTCAATCTTGCAGATTTTCTCATCGTCTATTCAGACGTTTATTTTACAGGCGGCGTATCGCGAGTGAGCACAGATCAGGGCGATCTGAATGCACTGACCTACGGCGCTGGTCAGCGTTTCTACTGGGCAAAAAGTTTGTC
>JBGSRE010000035.1:0-5452 GCA_041737755.1 Oligoflexus sp. | reverse complement strand
CGGCACCGGTGCTTTGAGACAAGGGATGCCCGACGCGGCCCTTGGCCGCTGGGCATGACGAGCGGGATCCGTCATTCGGCATGACGAGCGGCACCGGTGCTTTGAGACAAGGGATGCCCGACGCGGCCCTTGGCCGCTGGGCATGACGAGCGGGATCCGTCATTCGGCATGACGAGCGGCACCGGTGCTTTGAGACAAGAGGTGCCCGACGCGGCCCTTGGCCGCTGGGCATGACGAGCGGGATCCGTCATCATTGCAAATCAAACTTCGCCTTTTCCAATGCTGCCTTCACCCGATCTGGACAAGTGCCACCGAAGCTGGACTTCTTGCGTAGAACGGCTGAAATCTCCAGAGCTGGATACACATCCTCTTCCACCAGAGGGCTAAAGCTTTGATAGTCAGCTAGCGCGAGTTCTGTCAGCGAACGATCCGATTTCATCGCATGGATCACAATTTCACCAACCAAATGATGCGCCTCGCGAAAGGGCACACCTTTGCCGACGAAATAGTCTGCAAGGTCTGTCGCATTCATATAGGCTTTCTCGGCTTCACGGGCCAATCGATCTTCATTCACCGTCATCGTTTCCAAGACCAGTCGCATGACACGCAAACAGGCTTTGAAATGATCAAGACTATCGAACAGCGCTTCTTTATCTTCCTGCAAATCTTTGTTGTAACACGAGGGCAGGCCCTTTAAGACCGTAAGTAATGCCATCTGGTTACCAATAACTCGACCCGTTTTGCCTCGGATCAGTTCCAAAGCATCGGGATTCTTTTTTTGCGGCATCAGGGACGAGCCTGTCGACACCTGGTCTCCCATACGCACAAAGCGAAATTCATCCGAGCAATAGAGTATCAGGTCTTCTGCAAGACGACTAAGATGCACCATACCAAGACTCGCGGCGCCCATAAACTCCACTGCAAAATCGCGATCGGATACGGCATCCAAACTATTGGCTGTAACACCATCAAAACCCAGCTCGCTGGCCAGGAAATTCCGGTCCACGCCCATGCTATTGCCAGACAATGCTCCCGATCCTAGCGGCAAAACATTCAAGCGCTTTCGAGCATCAAGCAAACGTTCCGCATCCCGCTTGAACATCTCAAAGTAGGAGAGCAGATAATGAGCCAGCAGGATAGGCTGCGCCTTCTGCAAGTGAGTGTAACCCGGCATTGCCGTCTCTGGATAACGCTCAGCAAGGCGAGTCAAAGTCCATTGCAAGTCACGAAGCAAAGTCACGGTGGCATCGAGCTCATCACGCAAATAGAGGCGTAAATCCGTCGCAACCTGATCATTGCGGCTCCGACCCGTGTGCAGTTTCTTACCGAGCTGTCCCACTTTTTGAGTGAGTTGAAACTCGACGAAGGAATGCACATCCTCATAACCTTCAGTCAAAGCCTTGGTCAAAAATTCAGGCTTCTGACGCACCTGCTCCAGAAGTTCGTCCAAACCCTGGAGCACATGATTCAATTCCTCGGGACTGAATATACCGCGCAGCTGCAAAGCTTTCGCGTAGGCTTTGCTGCCGATGATATCCACCTCAGCAAGGCGAACGTCGAAGCTAAAGGATTCATTAAAGTGGAAAAAGAAGTCGTCCTGCTTTTCGCTAAAACGACCACCCCATAAGGATTTCATAAAAAAGACCTCATCAAGTACGAGTCTGAGCTTGCATACGGAGACGCAAAGCATTCAACTTAATGAAACCCTCGGCATCCGCTTGGTTGTAGACCTGGTCGGCCTCAAAAGTAGCCAATTGTTCACTGTAAAGAGATTTTGGCGAACGACGTCCCAAAGTTGTCACGTTACCCTTGAAGAGTTTCAATTTCACATCGCCCGTGACATTTTCCATCATGCCTTCGATCATGCTCTTCATATATTGGAATTCTGGAGCAAACCAGAAACCGTTATAGATCAATTCTGCAACTTTAATGGAAAGATTGTCCCGAAGGCGCATGACTTCCCGATCCAAAGTCAGGCTCTCCAATGCGCGATGCGCCTGGTGCAAGACAGTGACCCCGGGAGTCTCATAAACACCGCGTGATTTCATGCCGACAAAACGGTTTTCGACGATATCAATACGGCCAATGCCGTTTTCACCAGCGACTTCATTCAAACGGGTCAGCAGGGCCACAGGACTCATCGCCTCACCGTTGATCGCCACCGGTACACCGCGTTCAAACGAAAGGGTCATGAAGGTCGGAGCATCTGGTGCTTTTTCAATCGATTTGGTTAGCATGAAAATATCTTCGGGGGGACTGGCCCAAGGGTCTTCAAGAATGCCGCCTTCATAGCTAACGTGCATGAGGTTGGCATCCATAGAATAGGGCTTGGCTGCAGTTGCTGTAATCGGAATCTTATGCTCGTGAGCATAATTGATGCAATCCGTTCGGGACTTGAAAGGCCAATTCCGCCAGGGGGCAATGACTTTGATGTCGGGTTTCAAACTGTAGTAGGTCAGCTCGAAACGAACCTGATCATTGCCTTTGCCTGTCGCTCCATGAGCCACAGCATCGGCTCCCACTTTTTGAGCGATTTCTATCTGGCGCTTGGCGATGACAGGTCGCGCAACGGAAGTACCAAGCAGGTAACAACCTTCGTAAACCGCCTTGGCCTTCACAGCATAAAATACATAGTCACGAACGAATTCGTCTTTGAGATCTTCGATAAAAATGGATGAGCAACCCGTGCTCAACGCTTTCTCTTCCAATCCAGACAGCTCTGCTCCTTGGCCGATGTCTGCCGTGAAGGCTACCACTTCACATTGGTAAGTTTCTTTGATCCATTTAGCCATCACTGAAGTATCGAGACCACCTGAATACGCGAGAACGATCTTTTTAATATCCTGCATGATTGTTCCTTCCTCTATCGGGCTTGCATTTAATATTCAGTCAAACAAAGCGAAAATACGTCTCAGCACCTTGGCCTGCGTCTGGCGATTGGCAATAGCTACAAATATCGTGTCATCCCCGGCTATTGTTCCCAACACTCCAGGGATATTCGCTCGATCAATCACGACTCCGGCACGATTGGCGTTTCCAGGCCCCGTTTTCAAAACGATGAGATTATCACCGGCAGTGGTCGCATCCAAGCGATCGACTTTGCTCGACTCGCCGGGTGCTATACTCGGGGTTTTGTAGAAACCTTCAACTTTCACCACACCCAGTTTTTTCAAATCCCGTGAAATGCTGGATTGGGTTGTGTCGAATCCACGGTCTTTCAAGTGCTCTTTCAGATCGTGCTGATTGCTCACCTTATTGCTGCGGATAACGTCGGCAATGATGCTGAGGCGGTTCTGGTCGAGCATGGCTGACACCTATATGCGTAACATATGCATAAATAGACTTTACATACGCATAAATACACCATTATGCAAAGACACCCAACAAAAAAATGGCCGGAGGGCGAGAAAATTTTAGGCCTAGCTGGAAAAATCTTGGACTTTCCGCCCTTTCGGATCGAAAGAAAGCCAGTAATCAGTCAAAATTAATAGGCTTAATGGGGACAGTGCCTCCATCCGGCGCAAGATGACTCTTCCTAGATGCCAAGAAATTCGTCAAACCATAATTGTCCGACTTGCATCGAATCAGGCAGTATGCGCATATTTTTTGTCTATATGCGTTAAATTGGAATTTTTACTAAGAAGATCCAAGGCCACTGCTGGGTCTCCATTATCGCCGATAGACAAAGACCCTTAGGTACAGCAAAATTCTCCCCTCTTCTACTCACGGGGTCAGTTATGGGATTCGCACGGAAAGCATCTGAAGTTTTTGGCAACTTTGATCTGTTAGATAAAAGCTTCTTAACGAACTTGCTCGCCTTGATCTGCTTTTTGTTTGGCTTTATTAGCCCTATTTGGGGAATCCAACTGAAAGCAATCGGTTCGTATGCTCTGTCTGGTGCTATCACCAACTGGTTGGCTATTTACATGCTGTTCGAACGCGTCCCAGGCCTCTATGGCTCGGGTATTATTCCGCTGAAATTCGAAGAATTCAAAGCCGGAATTCGGAACATGATCATGAAAGAATTCTTCACTCAAGCGAATCTGGAACGTTTTCTCGGCAATCAAACGGCCAAAATGATCGAGGCTGATGTCATCATAGAAGCCATTGATCGCGAAATTCTCTTTGAAAAACTCATGGATGCTGTGAAAGATTCACCATTCGGGCCCATGCTGGCCATGTTCGGCGGCATCGACAGTGTGAAGACTTCTCTGCGCAAACCTTTTGAGCAAAAGATCGAAGAAGCCATTCGTGAGATCGTCGCTTCGCCAAAATTTGCCGAGATTCTGCATCGAGTTCTGGCCAAGGATTTTTCCGCACCAGGTCTGATGGATAAAATCGAACAGGTGGTGACGGCTCGCCTGGATGAACTCACACCGCAGATGGTGAAAGATATCATTCAGAATATGATTCGCTCACATTTAGGCTGGTTGGTGGTTTGGGGCGGAGTGTTCGGCGCCATACTCGGGCTTGGAGCCAGCTATCTTTAAGACAATTAGGCAGCTCGAATCGCGGTTTCAAGCGAGATCTGCAGTTCCGGCAAGGTGACTCTGATACCTTGCTGGGTCTGCTGAATTTCCAATCGATAGCCTTCGATAACCAAAGTCGCGGCACCTTTGGCCAAAAGATTGGTAGGCGAAAGTCGGACGATACTTCCTCCCTGAAAGCAGAGGCAGAGTTCACCCGTATCACCCCATTCGGCAGCTTCCAGAATGCGCCGGCCCGCTCTGCGTGGAGCTGCCGAACTGATGAGGTTGGCATGCTGCACGTCTGGATAGGATTCCCGGGGAGGCTGAACAGGGGCAGAATTCGAAACGGCCGTCGTGCCTGAAGTCGAAACGCGCTGGGAATGATTCGTTTCCAACTCTTCCACGCCCTGCATCTGCCAATTCTTACTGGGTTCAGCGATGTCGTCGTCAAATTCCGACTCAAAATCATCATGCAACGCGGGATCGTCGTCGGTCATCACACCCGAACGAATCTGCGAAATCACATCATATTTTTGTGAAGTTCCAACTGGCTCATTCAAGCGATAGATAGCATCCCCTGGCTGCAAAGAATGACCTTGATCCGGCATCACGGCAGTAAAGTCGATGGATGCATCGAGGTCCACGCTAATGGCAAGGCACAGAAACTGATGATCCGTGTTAAACCAAAGCTTCAAGTTATCCTTGCGATTGGAATAGACATTAAAAATTTCTTCACTGGCTTCGGTCACCGAAGGGGGATTGAGTTTGAGAGCCAGACCAAAAGGCAAAAGTTTATTTTTCATGCGACCCAGGACCAGATTGCTTAACTCACCGAGCCAGTCCTGCAGGAGGCTTTCTTTATTGGGATCATTGGGATCAAGACCAGGATAAGTCCTTTCCAAAAAGGCGACATCACAGCCAATAACTGCCGTGCCTTGCATTTTTTCACAGTGGAAACTCATGATGCTGACCAGAATGTTATC
>JBGSRE010001039.1:0-6070 GCA_041737755.1 Oligoflexus sp. | reverse complement strand
GTTGCTGTTGCTCCTGCTGTTCCCCCTGCTGTTGAGGTTGCCCATGCTGAAGCGCTCTATGCTCTTTCTATTGTTGGTATTGTCGATTGTTGCTTGCAAAGAACACCGTGTGGATCAGATCAAAAACTTCCGTATCTTTGTCGATTCCAATGACTCCGCTTTGCAGAATTCGATTCGTGTTCTGGTCCAGGATTACAATAGCCGCATCGGCTATGATGCTCTGTCGGTTGTGGACGTTAGCGAAGACAGCACGTCCATCATTCGCTTTCGAAAGGGCTTGATCGAAGATGGCCGCAAACTAGGTTTGGGTCAGTGGACGACTTTGAAAAGTCAGACATCGAAAGGTTATATCGAAAGAACGGAAACCACGACCATTGAATTTGGCATGGAAATCGTATTTGACGAGGAAAACTTTAGCCGCAAATCAGTAGCGATTGCCGATGAATCGTCGGCAGCTTACAAGCACCTCTTCCATCTCTTTGCTCATGAAGTCGGTCACGGCATGCAGATGAACCACGCAGACGCTATCGACAACGTCATGTATCCCAATATTCCAGAAGAAAAAAGCCGCGACCTGAACTACGAGCTCTACTTCGAAAACATTCGTCAGTTCCTAGGTCGTGCTGCAAACGAAACGGTCGCAACGGGTGAAAACTGTGATGGCGTCCATAAGCATAGCCATCAAGAATAATCAGGGCTTGATACCAGCATTTCGCATGAGTTCTATGGCCCGACTTCGCCACCATTGACCGGCAGCGGGCCCGCCATTGCAAGTCCCATCGGACTCTCCTGGTTTTTTAATCCAAAGATAAGCATCCAGACCTGCTAAGCCGGTCGGAGCCAATGGGAAACGCCCAACGGCTCGGTCCATGGGGTTGCACCAGAGCTCCTTGCTAAGGGGGCCTTTGCCATTGCGGGAACTGTCGATTACAAAGCCTTTGCCACCGACCCTGCCTCGAATATCTTGACCGTAGCGAATGCAGTCCTCGTCCCGCTGATAATTGGCAATATTAAGCGCAAAGCCATCAGCAAATTCAATACCTGCCTGCAAAAGGCGTTGAGAGGCCTCATCAACTGTGAGCCAGGCGGGATGCCCCACATCGATATAAAGCCGGGCGTTGGGATTCTTCTTCAGTTCGATGACTGCTTCTTTGATCAGTTCAAAGCGTTGCAAGCGATCCGCTTCTTTGAGGCAGTCCGTCAGCACAATGGCATCAGGTTCGATAATGATATAGGCGGGAACCTGTCCCAAGCCAGTCGCCAATTGCTTGATCCATTCTCGATAGTGAAGAGGGTCCAAGCCCCCGGCGGAATAGTTGCTGCAATCCCGATGCGGAATAGCGTAAACCACCAGCAAGAGATAGCGACCCTGCGACAGTGCCGCCTCACTGTATCTTTTCGCGTCCCCCATGACGTCTTTGTTCCACTCGCCAAACCAAACAGCAGTCGGCTGAGCTGCCAGCATTGCTAGGATTTTGGCATCAGCCGGCTGAGAATCTTGGATAAGTTTCGCATCGCGAGCGGCATCTTGGTTCGGATCCACCCAAAACTGATGACTGCCGGGTTCCACGCTTGGAGCTGCAGCGGCCGTTGCGGTCTTGGGCGAGCTGATCGACTCCCTCGGCGGAGTACTGTTCGAAGTTTGGGCCGTGAGCTCGGACCGACTCTTGTCATCGGCTTTATCCGAGATGATTTTGCAAGCGCTAGGCAATAGGAGCGAGACCAGTAAAAGGCCAAATCGAGAAGGAAGGAAAGCCATAAAAATCCTCGCTCATAATCGCGTAGCCATGGGTATGAGATGCATTTTAGCAAATCGCGGCCAAACAGGAAATTTTACCTGTGAGCAGAAAGTCCCTACCCGAGGAAATCATTGTCGAGGCAGTTGGAAAGTCTTATTCCTACCAAAACAATCATCGAGTTTGGACTTTTCTCCTTGTCATATTCGCGAGTTCGGCGCCTGGCCTGGGCCGCCAAGGATTGCCGTGAAGACTGACCGATAGAAGTTTGGGCCAATCTTTGACCCATTGGAGGAGACCAAACCATGGCGAAACATTTTTGCTTGGGCCTAGCTTTAGGCCTGATGTCCGGTCTGTTTTTGGCTTGCGGTGAAACAGTCAATTACGAAACTCGCGAGAAACTCGTGATTGCTGGCAATCTTCAGGATCTCTCGCCGGAATCCGCCAACGTCGAAAGCCAGACATCAGGCGCCGAGGCGGAACAGGAACCAGTGCCAGTACCAACGGCTGAATCCTTTGCGGCTCTCTGCAATTCGTCATCCGTCCAGCACAAGACCGAGATCCTGCATTTCCCAGAAATTCCTCTGGGGACCACCTGCAGCTTCGCCTCGGGTGAAAATCTGAGTCGCAAGGATGGCTGGATCCGCGCCTATCACCGGCAGAATCAAGAGATCACCTTGCCTGCCGGGGCGAAACTTTGTGGCTTTTCCATCGATCCAGCGCAGAAGTCGATGCGCTATGATGATGAAATGCTGTTTTTAGTCGAAGATAAGATTCTTATCGCTACCAAGGATTATACCGAATATTTTCCGAGCGATGGAATGTTTCACACGTTTTCCTGGGAGGCTTTGCGCGATAAAGTTTATAATCAATTCGATGCGCGTGCCCTCTACTGCGTGGGCGGTCAAGAAGGGTTGAGCCAGTGTCAATTGCCAGTAACGGATACCACTGGTACCATTGAACTGAGTTTCACGACGGAACTTTCAAATCGGCTTGCAACGCTGCTCCAGGAAAAAGAAGTTTTGAAATTTTCCTGGATCACCACGGGCGATAACGATGACTCGGATTGTCGGCATTCCGACATTTCCCTGCCGATCGTGATGCATTATCTGCCAAAAGAGAGCCGACCCTAGAGGGAGTTGATTAGACTTGAAATGGACCATCAACGATCGAGCCCTTAGCCTTTGGCTGGGCTCTCTTTTCATAGCCTTGCCTCTTCATGCGCAAGGGGAAGCCCTGGGGGAAACCCAATTTTGGTTACGCGCCGCGGGTGGCTATACCCACATCGTCCCCGATGGTGGGGGCCAGACCAGTAAAAATGGTTATCATCTGCTACTCACTGGCTCGGTAGAAATTCTCCGTCCCGAATGGGTTTTTGCCTTGGGTGGAGGTTTTTTCTATAACCGTGTGTACAGCGACGGTGAGCGAGACTTTGCTACCGATCAGCCAGATGTCGTTCGAGAGCAAAGAAACTTAAGGATTGAAACACGCGCCGGCGAAGCCGAGGCAGCGGCGCGATATCGCCTGGCCGGCGGGACTTTGGAAGCGGGTCTTTTGCTGCGCAATCTGTTTGGATCCTCGCTCTCGTTCAGTCAGGATAAGGATAGCGGGGCCGGAAAATTTTTTCTGGGGCCGCAATTCGTGCTGAAAACCAGTCGGGATTCCACCTTTATGCAAAGCGTGGATCTGAGTCTGACGACCGATCTGAATGTTCCTGATCGACGAGTTTATCTCTTGAGCCTGGGCGTGGCTCTAGGACGATCCTGGCCAGCAAGCGCAACGAAAACTCCAGCCCCTCTGTCCCTGCCGGAGACGTTTGAAGAGATCCTGGCCGATAAAGTGATCAACTTTCCCAGTGCTAGTTCGCAGCTGCAAGAGCCGGCACTGTCCTTTTTGAAGGACTTGGGCCAATTCCTGAATCAGCATCCTGAGCATTGGCAGAGTATGGATGTGGAAGGTCACACCGATAAGAAGGGTAAGTTTGATTACAACATGAAATTGTCCCAGGATCGGGCCGATGCGGTCCGCCTTGTGATTTTGAGTCAGGGTGTGGCCGCGGGCAAAATCGAAGCCCATGGGTTTGGGCCCCAAAAGCCACTGCGTGAGGGAGATTCCCCAGAAATTCTGGCGCTCAATAGGCGGGTCGTTATGCTGTTTCAAATTTCTCAACGTGAGGGTCGCCATCATCTGAGTACCGAAATCCAGCGACTCCGAAAGAAGCATTTCGGGGAATGAACGAAAAGTAAAAGGGTGTCCTTGTGCGTCCAAAAGGCACCCACCCACCCATATCTCTATCGATTATGCGCCATAACACACCGAAATAACTGCATTATCCAAGGCTAATAATTGGATTTAATTAGCATTTGTCAATTCAGTAAAATTGGGATAGGAAATACCCAAATGGAATTTTGGCCTGTATGGGGAGGTGTTCTGTCCATGAGAGAGATGTCACCCAAGTTTGAAGCGGTGCAGTCGGCAGTAAAGAGATATTTTGATCGCTTTCCACGGGTGAGTATCAAAGCCCTTTCCATGCGAACAGGCGTGCCATACGCCACTTTGAGACGGATAATCCAGGCCGAAGTCAATGACATCAAAGACGAAACAATTTTTAAATTGATCGATAGGGTCATGCTCCGCGAGGATCGGATGAGTTTTATTCGTAACCATTATCCGGCGCTCGCAAAAGTTGTCTCTGAGTATCCCGAACAGGGCTTAGATGATGACGGATCGGTGGCTCTCTTGAAAAAATTTCGTTACATGGATCCGCACAATTTCATTATCAAACTGGCTCTTACCACGGCTGGTACCACTCGGGATGACGTGCAAAGACTCACCGGTGAACGGGGGATTTTGGCCCTAGAAGAGATGATCGATGCTGGTTTTATCATCGAAGAACACGATATCGTGCGAGTCGGTGGCAATGGCTTCCGGCTGCTCGACATCGACGATATTCAGCATCAGATCCATAAGGATATTCAGTATTTTCCGCGCAGCATGATCGGCACCGAATTTGCTCGCATCGGCCATATGTCTGAATCTGTAACTCGCTCAGCATTGGCGAAAATGGTGGCGATGAGTGGCGATTTGCTGAAGCAGATCGAAGAGACGAAAGACAGCGAAACGGGTTCGATTCCATTTTTCTTTGATATTATGATAGGCACTTACGATCGTCACACTCTCATCGGGGACAAGGAATGAGACTGCGTCAGACCTCTGGTTTTCTCGGCTTCACAGCCCTTTGCCTTTTGATAGCCACACAGGGACTCAGCCGCGGTGGAGAGACAGGAACCTTGGAGGAGGCGGAGGTGCCCTTGGCTGCTGCAGCCACCGCTTTGTCTTTTCCCGTTCTCAAGTATCGGGTGGATAGCCGCTGGCCACGCTTCTATTTGGATAAAGATCAGTACCGTCGTCTGCGTGCGCGGCTTTATACCTCTTCCACTGCGCCCATTCCGGGCTGGGATAGTCAATCGGCTACCCGTTGGAACGATAGGATCCTCACCCTGGATGGTTTGTTCGAAGTTCTGCCACAAGAATCGAAAGATTGAATCATTGAAAAAGATGCAGAAGCGGGTCCATAACAAGACCCGCTATGACTATTTCTTGAAGAGATTTTCGGCCAGTTCTAAATGTTTGGAACTTTCGATATCTTTACTTTTGGTCGACATATCGAAGAGCTTAAGCTTGGATGCATCTTTGTCGTGCGGTTTTTGCGCAAGACACTGCACCACATGCTGACCATTGACCTTGCCTTCCTGATAAAAGAGGATGCGCAAACCCTTAATTTCTCGCAAAATTTCATTCGAAGAATAGTAGAGGTTCCGATAGGATTCCGCCGTCGAAATTGCTTCCGACATTTCCGGAACGCCCAGAGATTCGATAAGCAGCGTTGCTCCCTGTTTCATCGCACTCATGATATTCGTGTAATAGCGGGTGACCGAAGGCCGAAAGCGAGTCATGATAATACTGTCGTATTCCATGATCCCAAAAAGATAAAGATCCAAGTCTGCGGACTGAGCATCGATGATCACACCCGTATCGCGGGCCAAAATTCTCGCCCGTTCGACAGCAACTTTGGAAATATCGAAGCCCTTTACCTGAAAACCTTTTTGGGCCATATAAACGGCATTGGTACCTTCGCCCATGGCGATGTCGAGCACCTTGCCTTTTTCTAAACGCGGCAGCATCTCGACCAAGAATTCATTGGGAGCTTTACCCTGCGCAAAAGATTTTTCTGCATAGTGCAGATCCCAGTACGTTTTGGCATCCATAGACCTGATCCTCTCTTCGACCTGGAAACGGGTCGCCTTCAGTAAGCTCATCCTCTTGTAACAAAG
>JBGSRE010001034.1:0-1999 GCA_041737755.1 Oligoflexus sp. | reverse complement strand
GCAGTCGTCAGTTTTCTTTGTTTTAGCGTTTTTTTAGCGTTCTTGTCCCTAGCAATATATTTTCATGTAAGAGAGTTGGACCCTCAATTTACAATCTCTTGGGTAGACCGGACTTATTCTTTTTACACCTTCATCTACGACTATAGTTGGAAGCATAAACTTCTTGGATCGGGAACTTATGGATTTGCTCAACGCATGGTTCCAAACGTCTGCACTGATTTTTTGAGGTTAGGGACTTATGCAACTTTGCAGGAATGCCTGCTCTATCCCCATACTTGGCTTGGAAGTCTACTGATTGAAACAGGTTTGCTTGGCTTTAGTATAGTTGCATTTTTAATTTACCTCTTCGGCAGCAATCGGGAATCGATTCGCGGTATATTTTTCTTTCTTGTTTGTTTTATGAATGTATTTTATTTGACGACATATCCAATCTTCTCAGCGGTTTTTGCCTATATTCTGAGAGGTGGAAAGATAGGTGGCCATGATCTTTTTTCAAAGAAAGTTTCACCGGGCATTGGAACAGATTGAATTCTATAAGTTTATCTGGTCCATTCCACAGGCTAGTTTTGCCAACTATGACGAAATTCAAGGCGAAATTCACAGCGCAAGCGATGCGGAACAGGAAGCCATAGCATCCCCACTTGTTAAACGGGGACTTCAGCTTCGCACTCAAGCAATTAACAACTATCAGGCCTGCCTCAAAGATAAGACTCCATTACGCATTTTGATCCATCGGCCAGATCAGAATTTATCCCCTGGCGGGTACTCGCTCTTTGGCAATCTTGCACAAAGTTTGAATTTCATCGGAATTGAAACGCAGACCTTCGCGTCTCAGCAGGATTTTCTTGAAAAGCTCCAGAGCTTCGAGCCGAATGTCCTTATCTCCAGCGATCATCCTGATTACCTGAGGATGATTGATTGGTTACGGCTCAAGGATTATCGGCAATCCCATACCTTGCGCCTAGGCTTAACGGCTTCCTTGGAAGAATACGGAAACTCTCCGCTTCCAGGACGGCTTGAATGGGGACGGCGTCACCAGGTTGACTTTTACTACTCTTTCCGTTCTCAGCAGTATGTAGAAACCCGGCCTGCTTACGAGCCTTTTCATAAGGCGGGCCTGCGGATTCTGACAGTAGAATTTGGGGCCAATCCCTTGATCCACTACCCTGCTTCTTTCCTGGGACCTAAAAAATATGATTATGTTTTTTTGGCTTCCATCAATCGAGATAAGTGGCAGCAGTATTTCACCTACCTACCACGTATTTTGCGAGATTATATTGGCATACTTTCAGGTCCGGGTTGGACGCGAAAATCGAAATCGACGGCAAATGCCTTTGATTTCACTAAAGATCGTTTCATTTATGCGCGCTGTAAAGTCGGGTTGAATCTGCATATATCGGACAGTCTCGATTGGCCTTGTGAGCTAAATGAGCGGACGTATATTCTTGCATCCGTGGGTATTCCGCAGCTTGTGGACGAGGCTAAACTCCTGGGCGCTCATTTTAGTCCGGACAGTCTATTTATTGCTTCGGGACCAAATGAGTACTACGATCTTTTCCGTTATATTTTGCAAAATCCGGAAGTCGCCGAAAGGCGGGCTATGCGTGCTCTGGAAGATGTGTATGAAAGACATACAACATTTCAACGAGCAGAGGGCTTTGCTCGGGGGCTCATGACACTCCTCTAGAATCTAAGTATTAACGTGCATTTGAGAACAACGCCCATCATGAATGAAATACAAAAAACAATGATTGACCAAAGCGCGAACGGCACAAATGATGGCAAGGCTGGTTTGGTTTCGGTTGTCATGGCTGTGCATCAAAAGGACAATCCGCAGCAGTTTTCGAAGGCCGTGGAATCGATACTTACACAGAGTTTTCGTGAGCTTGAGCTTATTATTGTAGAGGATGGTCCACTACCTGCAGTACTGCGTCAAGTGATAGATAAAGCCCAACAGGAACAGAAGGTCCCAGTCATGTCCATCAGCCGCTTGATGTCC
>JBGSRE010001033.1:0-12674 GCA_041737755.1 Oligoflexus sp. | reverse complement strand
CTCAACGGTCCGGGTGATTTCAAGAAAGCATATCCTTTGCAATGCGCCGGTTGGATCGATAGGCAATGTCGCCGTTACCATCCAGAATCCAGATGGATCGAGCGCGATTTTAGCTGACGCCTATCGCTATTGCAACGCGTCGGTGGTCGGCAGCTGCACGAATGTTTGCAATCGATCGATTCCGGTGGGAGCCGCTTTCGCTGCCGGAACGGGCACTACTGCTGCTGATCCTTTCATCATTTGCTCAGCAACTCACCTCAGTAACATGCGAAATCAGGTGGCAGGTCGTTACTATTCGTTTGGTGAAAACGTCGACCTGAGCTCGATAAGTAACTTTCAACCCATTACTAACTCTGGACAGTGGGACTTCCGCGGGACCATCAAAGGCAATAACTATATCGTAGCCAACTTGAATTTCGACGATATCAATAGCGACTTCATAGGACTGTTCAAAATTCTCAACTACTCGGACGTTAGCGATCTTGGCCTCATTAATTTTGCAGTGAGTGGACGATCCTATGTCGGCACGCTGGCAGGTGCTGTTGGCACCGTATCCTGGAACGGCGACTCAGTTTTTGCAGCCGATTATATGACCCTAGACGGCATTTTCAGTACAGGCTCGGTGACCAGTGCCGATAACTATGCTGGTGGTATCATTGGTCGAGCTCACAGCAACGCATTCAACATGATGTCATTTGCGACGGTCACGGGCCGACGCTTTGTGGGCGGACTATTTGGTCGGAAAATATGGGGCGCCAGCAGTCTGGAATACAGCGGTACGGTTCTCGCCACAGGCAACAGCAACCAATGCTATGTGGGTGGCATCGCAGGCTATTGGAATGCCGGTAGCTATTCCACCAGCGGTATGAAATCCGCCGGTAGCGTAACTTGCCGGGATGATGCCGGACAGGATGCTCAATTCACAGGCGGATTGATTGGTCAACTGGCTCAGGGCACTTTGGATAATATCTCGTCATCAGCCACGGTGATGGGTCGTACTTATGTCGGCGGACTGATCGGTGAAGCCAATGCTACGACAACTACCAATGCCAGCTTCACAGGAGATGTATCGGGACGCTATATTACAGGTGGCATCTTTGGACAGATGAGCTATGCGAGTCTCACAGGCTGCACCAATGATGGCATCGTAAGCGTATCAGTCCCCATACTGGTGCCTCCCGTTACCGGAGCAGACACGGCTGGTGGTATAACGGGTCGCATTTATGGAACATCAACGCAGCGAGCCATGATTAAAAACTGCGTCAACAAAAAAGCCGTGACCAGTCGATGGAAGGCTGGTGGAATCATCGGCTACGGAGATAATTTTGATTTGAATAATTCATCTAGCGCCGGTGATGTCACAGCGATTGGTCTAGCCGGCGGGCTGGTTGGGGAAATGCGTCGTGGACTTTTGGCCAATTGTTTTGCCACGGGTAATGTCGCTTCGCCGAGTGGGGATAACGCTGGGGGCCTTGTCGGTGCAGGATATGCTGACTCGGATGGGTCCACCATTACCAACTGCCAGGCTTCGGGGTTGGTGGTCGGTCGAAACAATGTTGGGGGATTGGCTGGCTATTATCGTGGCGAAATAACAGGTTCAAATGCTTCCGGTGATGTGACTGGTAATGCTGAAGTCGGAGGATTCATAGGCTTTTTGGAAAACGGCAACACCACTCGCAATAATAATCAGCAAAGCAATAGTGCTTCGGGAACAGTGACGGGGGATACGCGCTGCGGGGGCCTGATAGGTCGGGTCCGCTCGCATACTTTGATCCGCAAGAGCTCCGCAACAGGTTCAGTAAGCTGCCCCACTTATGCCGGCGGACTGATCGCTCAAATTGAAGGCGACTACGTCACCGTCCAGCAAAGTATGGCGCGCGGTAACGTCACGGGCAACACCAACATCGGTGGATTTTTAGGGCTGGCCTTCCGCAATAACAGCGACAACGTGGCGATCTCGGACTGCTATGCTCGTGGCCAAGTCAAAGGCAATGATAGCGTCGGTGGTTTCGCAGGCCAGGTAGGTGACGTTATTCAGAAAGTTTACTCTTCTGGTCGGGTCGACAAAGTTTCGAGTGAAACCAACATCGGAGGTTTGATTGGTAATCTTTGGAACCCCGATGGACCGCGAGATGCGCCCAACAGCTTCTGGGATAAGCAAGCATCGAGCCGCACCAACAGCAAGGCTGGAGTCGGCAAGAACACAAGCGAAATGCTTGGGTCTTCCCTCTATTCCAATTGGGATGCCACGGTGTGGTCTTACTCGGCCCAGGACTATCCACGCCTGATTTGGGAACTGCCCATCGCCCCTTAAATCACCTCATGTTAGAATAGGAAGGTCTGAGCCCAATGACCTTCAACCCCTCTGAATCGATCGGATGTCCATGCGGACGCTTGTCCATGCATACCAGCAGCAGTTGATCCGCCTTCGCTGGCGAAGTTTGCTCTATTTTCTGCCCTGGCTTGCTCCCAGTAGCAGCTGGGCCGATTCTCGTCCCCAAGAGCAAGTTCAAAACTGTTTGTCTCGCTATGAAGTTCTCGCCATTGACCCCCTGCTCCAGGCATTGCAGGAAACAATTGCAACATTAAGCCCGCGAGCGGATGCTCGCATCCTGGAAGATCAATTGCAGGAAACGATCAAACGACAGTCCTTGCAAACACCTCCCATTTGGAACAGTACCGAGATCCAGGATTTAGCTCGCAAGATTCAGGAACTTCTTTTCCAGCAGATCCCCGAACCAGCCTTGGATACTTTGCGCAGCCGATGGATTTTACTACTGCTTGCCCAGCATCAGTGGGATGTTATTTTACCTATAGTTCGTAAGCGGGATGAAATATCAAATGAGAGTCTGCGCAATCTTCTCTTGTGGCAAGAAGGCGAAGCTCGGCTCCGATTGGGTGAGTTTGCCAATGCAGCTCGCCTTTTTGATCTTTATCGACCCGCTAAAGGCCCCATCCAAAGCTGGCTCAGCTTCCGTAAAATGGAAATACAGTTTCTCCAGGAAAACAGCCTCGTGGCGCTGGATCACCTTACTGCGATTCTCCGTTCCGATTTTTTCCAAAAGGGTTCCGCTCCCGCGATGTCAGAGCAACTGCAGCAGTTCATGCAGGCCTATGCCGTTAAGGGTCAATCCGTCCCAGGACTGTTCAAAGTCTTAGCCGAAACCAACCAGCAGCAGCTGCTCGGCATTGCCTCTTCCTGTACCCTTAAAACATCGAATAATGCTCAGGACCGAGCCCTGGCGTTTAACGTCCTGCTTGGCCTTAAGAACCCCGACTCTTTCAGCCTCATGATGGCCGGCTCTCAACTAGAAAAATTGCTGATCGAACCAGCTGAAATTGAAAGCATTCTCCCTCTTCTACAAAGCTATACGGCTCAAGCCCAACGCCATTTTTCTTCAACTGGGGCATCGGCCCGCCCAAAGAGTACTATCTTTCGTTTCCTTCAAACATTTTTAAAAACAGGTGATTTTCTGCTTAAGAGCCGCAGCATAAAGGAATCTTATCCTCTCCTTTCTCGGCTTGAATCCATTACCCAAGAGGCTGAACAGGCTCTACCTCCAGACTTTTATCCGGAAGAGCTCCGAATCTTTAGGGCCCGGGTCTTCGAGCAGTCGCAACGCTTTCTTGAAGCGGCTGCTACTTATAAAGATTTAGCTCTTGCTGCAAGTTCACCCGCCCAGCAGCGAAAATTTGCGGATCAGATGCTCCAAAGTTATGGTCAATCTTTTTCGCAATCCAGCTCACTTCTGCCAAGTCAAAGGACTGCCGTCGCTCAGGGTATATCCAGCGAGCAGCAAAGAGATCAGCTCTTTCTGGATGCTTGCCTCGTCTATCAAAACCTAGTTCCTGATGCGAGTCAGGAATTGAGCCGATGTGATCTCATGCTCGCTCGCAAGGCCATGCAAGCAGGCGATTCCAAGGACGCCCGGCAAAAACTATGGCAGATCGTCTATACCTTTCCAGATTCCGTAGAGGCACAAACAGCTGCCGAGCGTTTGCTAGAATTGGCCCGCAATGATCCTGATGAGCTCTACCTTACTTCCGAAAATCTGCTTAAAATTCGATCCTATCAAACCGGTCCATGGAGCCAAAAATTATTGGAAATGCGCCGACAGACTGCCTATCAACGCATCACCCAACTCGCCTCCCCGACGGATCAGGCAGAAGCCTACTTTTTCTATGCCCAGAAAGAAAAGGGCACTGAACTTGCCAGCCAGAGTCTTTTGGCAGCAGTCCGCCTTGATAAGGAGTCCGGTCGACTTTCGCGGGCCATGGACCGCCTAGAAATCTGGCTGCAGGATTATCCTGACTCCCCCTTGGTCAATGATCGACTTTTGGAATTGCTCAGTCTCGCCGAGAAAAGTCTGCAGATCAAACGGGCGCGACAATACCTCCGGTGGACCGAGGGCAAGTCATGGACCACGGCCCAGCAAGATTTTTTGCAAGAGAAAGCTTGCAGTTTCGATCTCATAGAAAATCCATTGCTGGCTCTCGGCTCTTGCCAAAAACTTCCCGATTACCTGCCTCAAGGGCCAGAACTGCGTCTGCGATTAGCTCGAGCTTTAGCCTTTGGCGGCTATAGCAAGGAATTGAATGAATACTCGGAAAAAAAACTGCTTTCCCGCAATGATTTTAGCGTCAATGAAAAGATGGAAATCCTCGATCTGCTCCGCAAAGTGGGATCTCTGACGCCGAGTCGTCAGGACGATGTGAAGTCGATCATGACCAATTACTATCTGGAACAAACGGATCAACTGGGACCACATTCCAGACGAGTCTTGGGAGGCTTGGCCTATCAAGGGGCTCAAAGCTCGCTCCCGGCCTTTATGTTGATCCCCATCCATGGCACAAGGTCCGATGAACTGATCACTGCCATTCAAGCTAAAAAGCAGGCTTTCGATGAGCTTGAAGCCCTCTATAATAAAGTACTCCAAACCAAAGACCCCCATTGGGGAAGTAGTGCACTCTGTGACCTGGCCTTGGCCGCCGAGAATTTTGCGGATACGCTGCAACGCATTCCTGAGATCGAGGGACTGGATCGAAAGAAATTGATGGCTCAGGTCACCAGCCAGGTAGCTGCATGGCGAGCCAAAGCCAAGAGTTATGCTGGAGCAGCCAGTAAAACTATAGAAAAATTTGGGACCCTGCATCATGACAATCGACGCATTATTCAAGAAGCGAATCGCTTGAAAGATACTGTCGTCGTGTGGAATGATTGGTTACCCCCTCTTGAGGTGGTTCATGCTGCTCATTAATAAGCGGTGGCTCAGCCTTGGCCTGATCATTTTTTCACTAGAGACAGCCTGCAAAAGCCAGTCAGGCAGCGATAATTCTTTAGCTGGAGATCTTTCACCAGGCATAGCTAGCGATAGGAATGAAGATTCCAAGGCTTTTCCCTGGCGTCGATGGGATCAGGTATCAGCCGAGCTTTTGGCCGAAAGCAGCCTGCCGCAGAACCAAGGGGAACCAACGATTCGGACTCACCTTCTGGCGATTGATTTCTGTCTCGCCAGTCGTGATTACACGCGAGTGGAATGGTTGAATAGTCGCTTCTTAAACTCGCAGGATCCCCGGTTACAGGCGCTGGGTCTATTCAATCTGGGCCGCATGCAAGCAAAATTGGATAATTTTGATCGAGCCGAGGAGGCCTGGCAAAAAGCATTGCAGATAGATCCTGCCAATACTCAGATTCAAAGAAGTATGGGATTGCTCTATGCACAATTTGGATTTTTCAGCAAATCCCTCTTGCTCCTAAAGCCCTTCGAAGATGAGCCTCTTATAGCCATCACTCTGGTTAGCTTAGAACGCCAGTTGGGTTTGAATGAGCAGGCCGACCGTCGATGTGAGCTGCTTCTTAAACTTGCTCAGCCTCTTGCTGAGGCCTACTTTAACTGCAGTCTCCTGGAGTTTCAGAACCATCGCAATGCTGTCAAGGCCATTGGCTGGATGGGGGAGGCACAGCGATCCGCTGCCCCGCAATCTCAATTGGCTTTGGACGCCCAAAAGCAGCTCATTCTGATGCAAGAGTGGAAAGCTCGTTTTCAATCCAATCGCTGAGTACTTTCTGCCGACCATTCTCCCCATTCTTTAGCTATAAGATATCTATGAGTCTTGGTCTTTCTCTGGCTTTCCTTGGCTAAAGGTACCTGCATGGGAACATTTAATTTCGGCACAGTTTTCGCCTTTGTAGGTTGCTTTGTTATTGTGATTGTCAGTCTCATCATGTCCTTGGAAAATCCTTGGGTGGCATTTGATCTCCATGGCATCATGCTGGTCTTAGGCGGAACACTGTTTGTGTCGGCCTCCTGCTTTCCTTACAAGCAAGTCCTCAACCTCTTCAAGGTTTTTATCAGGGGTATTGCCCGCAAGCCCGCCAACACTCATGCCGAAGTTTTTGAATCTATCATTCAATTGAGTCGAGCCCGCGTGCAAGGACGCGATGCCTTTGTCAGGGCATCATCCGAAGTCAAACATCCCTTTCTTCGCGAATGTTCCCAGGTACTTCACTGGACAGACTCTGACATTTCTCGCGAAGAACTGCGCGAACTCCTTGAACTTCGAGCTGAAACTATCTATGCCAGTTACAGTCAGGATGCCACTATCTTTAAGACGATCGCCAAGTTCCCACCTGCTTTCGGTCTGATGGGAACTACTATGGGCATGATCGCGCTTCTGCAAGCCATCGGCAAAGGTAATTCCGATAGCATCGGCAGTTCCATGTCACTCGCCCTGCTCGCCACATTATATGGTTTGGTCCTGGCAAACGTGGTGTTCCTGCCTATTGCCGAATACCTTGGTAAAAAATCCAGAGACGAGTATGTTATTCGAAAAATGATTATCGAAGCGATTATGCTCATCCACGAGAAAAAGCCAGCTAAATTCATAGAAGAGAAAGTAAAATCATTCCTTCTGCCCGGACAACGTCAAACCAAAGGCAATTAGAAAATGGCCAAAAGCCCCCATCAGATGGAACAGCATGAAGAGAATGATGAAGGATGGATCGTATCCTATGCCGACCTCGTCACTCTTATGCTTGGCTTCTTTATCCTCATGTATAAAGTTGTTGCGGATGAAGGATCGGTCAAAAAACTGGAAAAGAAAATCGGTGATGCTATGCTCGGCAACAAGCGTCCCGCCATGGAACAGGTTCTTGAAGAAGCTTCCGATGAGCGCAAAGCGCGAGCCTTTCAATTGTTGGTCACGATGCTCGACCTCGGTGATAATGCTGAGAATGCTGTAGGTAATATCGAACGAAAGTATGCCGATACCGCCAATGCTGAATCCTTAGAAAAAGTCTTGGGCAAGCAACTTTCCGATAAAGCCAAGGACCAGCTGCAGGTCCTGAAAGCCGGACCCTTGCAAAAAGATATAGCCCTGCGTATTGTCATTCCCTCCGACCTGAGTTTTCGGAGTGGTGAAGCCGAAGTTGTAGCGGCCACCCGTGAGCATCTCCTGGAATTAACCCGTGGCCTTCTACCCATGGATGACCTTTTGGAGGTAGAGATTACCGGTCATACCGATGATCAACCGACCCGTGTCGGGGGAAAATGGGCCAGCAACTGGGAGCTTTCAGCAGCTCGAGCTGCCGCCATCGGCGCCATACTCCGGAGTGGTGGGCTATCCGGCGACAAACTTAAAGTCGCTGGAGTCGCCCACTTTCAACCCCTCATACCAAGTTCTGGACTCGCGGGGGAATCCCTGCAAAGGGCTCAGGCAAAGAATCGTCGGATTGAAATAGCCATCAAACGCAAACGGCCCCTAGAGCCACCAGAACCTGCGGAAGAGGTTAAACCCTAATCATGAGCGAAAAAAAACTAAAAAGTCAAAATTTTCGGCACTGGGGCCTTGTCTTACTCAGTGTCTCGGTGATCGCGCCCATGCTATCCATCGGGGGCATGCTCTATTTCTATTTAAAAACTGAAGTTGAATCGCGACGCACGATTGCTTTTATGAACTTTGAACAGCAGGCCTATCGAATCAAAGAAATGCTGAGAGACGAAGCGCGCCTATCCTTGGATAGGATAGACGGACAGACCAATCTTCGATTTGGACGAGAACCACGCGCTTTGCTCATCAAGTCCGATCAGAAATGGCAGGCTGTTTTTGGTCAGCTCAACGCCAGTGAAACTTCGATCTTACAGAATCTCATCAATACCAACCAGGACCTGCAGGTCTTTCGAGATCAGGGTCAACTTCTGATCACAGCGCTCGTCAACCTTGATCAAAATGCTGACTTTGCCACTTCCACACTGAAGCCTGGTGCCTATCTTGCCGTGTGGAATCTTGATGCCAATTTTCTACCCCAGAATCTCCCGAGCGATACCCATCACCTTTATCTCATCAATCAACAGTCCAACTTGATTTACTCATCTTTGCTAGAAGAAACAGCCGAAACGATTCTGAAAAAGCCTTTGGTACAGGAGTTTATTCGTTCGCCCTTGTCACGGGCGGGAACTCCCCTTCGCACCACGAATAGCGGCCAATCCTATGGCTTTTATATGGCAGTACCCGACAGCAATCTCACGCTGTTTGTCGAAAATTCTGCATCCTTCTTCTTTAATCAACTGATTGCTCCGACTTCGATTGCTTTGGGAATATTACTCGCCCTAGGTGGAGTAACCATACTCGTTTGGCGAAGCACGGTCAGTTCACTGACCGAACAGGTTCAACGCCTCTCGCATAGCTTGGATGAGTTTGCCAAAGGCTACCTGATTCCCACCCAGCTATCTTCCGAAAGTTTTCTGGCTGAATTGCATCCACTGGTTGAATCGATCAACAAAAATACTCGAGGCGTGCGTAATCGTGTGGACCTCATGGAAAAGCAACAGAAATAGACTCTTCCTGCTCATCGTTTGGTTCGGCACAGCCACTCCTTGCGAGGCGAGTGCTCGGCAGTTTGTGAGTATCAAACAAAGCGGATTGATTTGGGTCATGCCACCTCTGGCTTCAGATTGGCAGAAACTTCGTGACAATGAGATCGCCGAGGGCAGCCTCCTGCGCCTTATGCCGGAATCTAGCATTGAATTAAAACAGATCGGCAGCCAGCTGACGGCGGCCGAAATTGAAGCCCGAATCCGGATTGCTGAGCCGCTCATCCTGCGCCTGGATCGGAATATTTTTAAAAATTTACGCTATCGCGATTATGTCATTGATGGAATCTGGAACGAAGGAGCGACCGACGAAAAGGAAGCGACCAGCTCACCCCTGCTCAGTTTTGCAGCGGCCTATGTTCGGCATTTTCTAGCCTTGGAGACTGCCCAAGAATTGCCAAAGCTAAAGACCGACCCCCAGAAAGCGACCATTGAAGCTGGGGAAAAAATCAATAATCTCTCTTTACTTTCACCTCAGCAGGATAGTCTGCATTTTATTGACCCCAAACGAGTGGAAATCCCTATTTACTGGGAAAGCCCACAGGACGATCTTGAATTCAAAATTTATCTGTGGGCATCTGATAACGTCAAACGCGAAGCTCTCGCCAGCGTCAAAGGCCATCGCTATCTTCTGACCATCAACCAGGTCGGACGCTATCGCTTGCAGATTTCCAGCAGTGA
Organism: Oligoflexus sp.; assembly: GCA_041737755.1. Classification (GTDB taxonomy): domain Bacteria; phylum Bdellovibrionota_B; class Oligoflexia; order Oligoflexales; family Oligoflexaceae; genus Oligoflexus. The sequence goes on along the minus strand of JBGSRE010001033.1, from coordinate 3,120 downwards.
CTATCGCTATCGATCCGAAGTTCTACGCCTAGAAGTTGATCGCCCTCAGGCGGCGATCCCAAACGAAGAACCTTTGCGAAAGCAATTTGAAAAAGCGAATATAGATCTCAGTACAAGTCTGACGATCCAGTATCCACCCGCAAATTTTCAGATCATGGCTTCGGATTTGAAGGTGGAATGCCTGTTTCGCTGGCTCGACAAGAATGGCTTAAAGGCTGGCGATGAATATAAACTCATCGTCCAAAGTGAAAAGAACGGGGATGTTTTCAAGGTTTCGACGCAGCAAAACTTTGCCACATTGCGCCTTCCCCCGGGCAAGTTTCAGTACTTTGTCATGAAACAAAATAAGATCACCAGCGTCAGAACGATAGCCAGTCGCAGCCAAAGTCTGCAGGTGAGCAACCGCACCGATGCTTCGAGCTGGAAGCAATTGGGTCGCAAGATCCATGAGGCTCAACACGATGAGATCGTCCTCATCGAGAGCCCGTAATGCTCTCCTAAGAGATTCAAGGCAAAAAAAACAGGCACGGGCAGAGGCACGGGCACCCGCCGCTTTGCGGCTAGGCACGGAGGAGGCCGAAGCGCTGAAAGCGCCCCGGCCTCCTATGGCCTTGGATCGACCATCCATACTTGCTACAATGCCTTATGCGTCAGGATCTATCGTTTGCCGCAGCAAAGCCTTGCAAAAAAAGCAAATTCGGCCGGTTTTACTATCTTTTGACGATAGCTTGGCGATGTGAGTGAGACATAATACCGATCTTACACTCTCATGAACCGGCCCCGTATCGGACGAGGGCGGAGTACCGCGTGACTGGAGGCGTCGCCCATGGCAATCATTGTTTTCTTTAGCATTCACTACCTTTTGTCTATTTTTTCTCAAACCTTCTTTCTGCATCGGTACGCGTCGCACCGGATGTTCACGATGAGCAAAGCTTGGGAACGATTTTTTCACTTCCTGACCTACGTGTCCCAGGGAGCATCCTATCTCAATCCACGCGCCTATGCCTTGATGCACCGCTTGCATCACGCCTATAGCGACACAGAGCGTGATCCTCATTCGCCCACTCAATTCAAAAATGTGATGAGCATGATGGTGGCAACCAAGAAGCGCTATGATGGACTGCTGAATCGGATGGAAAAAATTGACGAACGCTTTAAAGGTGGATATCCGGAATGGCCTCTCATCGATCAGCTGAGCAACTACCGTTGGCCTATGCTGATGTGGTTGGCTTTCTACGTAGCCGTATATATAGGCTTTGCTGATGCCGCTTGGCAGTGGCTGCTCCTGCCAATTCAATTTCTGATGGGTCCTTTCCATGGAGCCATCGTCAACTGGTGTGGACATAAATACGGCTATCGCAACTTCCCAGTCAGTGATCAATCGCGAAATACTTTGTTTTTCGATTTTGTATGCATGGGTGAACTCTTTCAAAACAATCACCACCGCTTTTGCTCTGATCCAAATTTTGCCAAGCGTTGGTTTGAAATCGATCCCTGCTTTGCGGTCATTCGTGTTTTAGCTTTTGTCGGCATTATTCAGTGGAATAAGGTCGAGGTCCCCTACGAAGCAGAGGATGCTGACGGCGAGCTTTCTTGGGGCGTGCAAGCAAAAGAAGCGTAGAGTGCCGGTTGAGCTTGTGAGGCCTTGCTTCAGGCCTTTTCCACCGCATAAAACGGTTCAATGGGCTTGCTTAAGCTTTTCATTATCCATTTGTTTGGCTTCAATACGGGCCAAAAGCTCTCTAGCCTGCGAACGCATATCGGCATCGACGCCATCAGCTTCCAAGACGTTCTCCAGAAATTGCTGACTCTTCTTCACATCCCCTTTCACGTAAAACGTCTGCACGGCAAGCAAGTAATTCGCCAAGGGATGTTCTGCCTGCCGATCCAAAATAGCAATAAAGTCCTTTTCGGCTTCTTGATAGCGGCCCATAGCCTGGGCAGCAGCAGCAGCTCCGAGCGTGGCTGCCAGACAGGATGAACAGATCTTCTTTGCTTCATTAAACTGAGCATAGGCGGCTTCAAAATTGCCGACTTCAAGATTGACAGAACCCAGGTTTAGAACGGGAGCCAAGCTTTCTGGTGACACCTGATGGGCTATATTAAAAAAGGCAATCGCATCCCGATAGTCCTCCATCAGCACTGCTCTTTGTCGCTGCAGGACCCCCAAAAGATTCAACGCCATGGATTGACGAGGGCGGCCCTTTAAAACGAGCTCGGCAAAAAATTGCGCTCGATCGATTTGACCTTTGGCAGCAAAAGCAATGGCCAGAAAAAGAAAGGCATCTTCATTACCCGGATGCTCCCGCAGATGCTTTTCCGCCTGCTGAACCACGAGGTCCCAACGCTCTTCAGACAGGGCCTGCATCGTCTGTTCAAAGCTATTCTGCCCCGCATAGCGCTTGCGAATTTCCTGCATATCAAAGCGATGCAATTGAAGCCCCTGTCCCACTGATGTCGCCTGCAAAGCTTCGGTTGGCATGCGAGATGGGGATTCCGAGTTCAAAGATCGACAGCCGACCAGACCAAGAATTAAAAGCAAAAGAATTCTCATTCAGCACTCCCTTTGGTAAAAGAAAAGGAGCTCTTGCCTGTCATCTCCGAAGGCAGAGCCAGATAGTTGACCTGACGAGCAGCCGCCGAGGCTGAGTAACGCCAGAAGGTTTCATCGCCCACACTCAGCTTCACAATCCAATCAGGGAGGGTGTTGCCATGCTGCACAGCATCAGCCAATCGCTTTTCCAGTGCATCCGCTTCCTGCCCAAAGAAGGCGTTCAATTCATTCTTCGACTGAGCAGCTTCTGGAGCTAGCTGATCGATACTTAAATCCTGGAGCAGACCCTTATATCTCTGCGCCTGGAACAAAGTTTCATAGAGTGCTGGTCCGCAATGGCTCGCGTAGGGCACGCGGCAGGCTTCAGCGTAAGAACTGCGGACCTTGGTATAGCTATCCTGAATTTTTTGAAATACTGAATCCTGGGCGCCCATAAGAGAACGCTGAACAGTCGAGAAACCGGCCTCAGCATCTTTCCGAGCCTTTTCAAAAGCTATTTGACTCATCAAGTCGCTCACTACGAAAAGGGAAGAGCTTTGATCTCGCAGACGAAGCTGGAAAGCATC
>JBGSRE010001022.1:0-6910 GCA_041737755.1 Oligoflexus sp. | reverse complement strand
GGGTCCTCCGCAGCTTTGGGCCAAATCCGCAGCAGATTTATTGTGTATCCACCTCAAATACCTAAATTTCAGGTAGTCACGGAGAATGATCGTGATAAGAATCTCGACATTGCTATAAATAGTTTCGATCTACTCATTCAGGATAGCAGTTATACCAAAGCGGAAGTTGATTCTTTTAGTGGCTCGTACCTAATGGTAAATCCAAAAAAAACAAAGTGGAGCAATTTGAATAGACGATTAGCTCTTTTTAAATTGCTAATCCTAAATAAAAACAGATTCTATGGCGCTGGCAGGTCGGAGTTGAAAGACTTGTTTCCAAAAGGAATGCCTGGCTTCGATATAACTCACAGTTCCTTTAACAGACTCTTAGAAGACGTAGAAAAAATCGATTCTTCGATTTTGAGAGGTGAAAAAATCGTCATCGCTTCCCCTAAAGCAATACCAGGATTTGTAGGGCTAGAAAAAGACTTTCATGATAGCTTCGGAATTGATCTTGAGAATCGTGTCGTCGATGTAAGACACGCTTTGCCAGAAATGAGCAAAGATGCATCAATCGATGTTTTTGCTTTTGGCTGGAACAGTATATTCACTCACCCAGATGCAGCTCTGACTCCATTTCATATACTTAACTTTCAACAGCTCGACCAAAGAGTTGAAGAACTAATTGCAAAAATATCTATCGAAGGTGACGAGGTCAGACAGAATATTCTCTATAGGAAATTATCAAGTTTGTTGATTGAAAATGCTTTTGTTTTGCCATTGGGACAAAAGAAATTGTCTGTACTAACAAAAGGCCGAATCTCGATGTCTAAATATCGATACAGGTATACTTTACAGCTGTCAGAAATATCGGAGAGGAATTAGGATGGCTAAAAGCGTTGTTTTAAACCTGGACCAATCGATTCAACTTGCTCGTGATTTTTGGGACTCGATGATATCCTCCTCAACAAAATATTGGCACCCTTCAATATCTGAGGAGCAAAGATCAGCTTCAAAATTTGCTCATTCCGTGATTTTCTACAATCAAGAGCGGCTCGCAAGCTCAGAAAAATGGTCTAAGATATGCTCGCTAGCATCCACTTTTAAACCTAACAACCCATCAAGGACTTTCAATCATTCCACCCTTGACGAGATGATTCGGCTCGGAGTTGAACTCCCCCCAAATACTACTCTCGAAACCAGCCCTTTTGAAACTGAAGATATAGTGAAAGCACTGGAAATCATACGCTTAGCGTGGCCTGCGGCGTATAAGGAAATGGAAGAATACGTGGAAGGAGCTATTGTTATTGCGGATGAAAACATTCAAGGTCAGACAGCGCCCACATGGTTTGGAGCGGTATTCATAGGTCATCCTATGATTAAGACTACGAATATACGTGCTATAGCAACCTCGATTCTTCATGAAGTGGGACACCTTGTTTTGTTCGCTCAGTCATCCCTTTCGCCACCTCTGTTAGACCCAAATGAAAAGTTTTATTCGGAGTTTAAGCAGACCAACCGTCCGTCGATAATGGTCCTTCATGCTCAAATTGCTCTTGCCCGGATGATACTCTGGCTGTTCAGTCTCCGGAATTACGTTGATCAGAATCCCGAACAGGAGAACGCTTTCCCTCGCGGTCCTATGGAAAAGGTTCTCAATAGGCACGTTTCGACCTATCTTCGGGGGATGCAACATGTTAAATTGATGCCATTTACTGAGTCAGGGCTTTTGATTTTAGAAGATTTTTGTGCAATTGAATCGCTTTTGAGAAAAGAATGACGAAGCTTAGTGTCAATCGTTTTCTGTATGGGACTATCGTTGGCATAGTCTTGCTGTTTTCTTTACTGCTTGGTTTGGTTATTCTGAGAAATCTTGAGCATTTTAAAAAGGAAGCAATGGAAAATTTTGCTTTCCGAACTGAGCTTTTCAAACAGAGCATTGATTCTAATATTATTCTTGGTGATTACGTTTCGGGCCTAAAGAAGGCTGACCTTTTTTTCTCTCAGAGTGATGTGGATATTCTTCATATCAGCCTGATCGATGGGACATCTCTAGTAGACTTGCGAAAGCCGGACATTAGTAAGTCACTGTTCGAAATATCCAAGGAGATTGGTATCAGCGACGATACTAATGGCGATTTCAGTCGAATTGCAGATTTAAAAATTGGGTACGATCTATCCCCTCTCGACTCAGTGCTGCGTGCAATTGCATGGCAGGGAGCCGGAGTGCTGTTAGCGTTCCTTGGCGTATCTGCAATTGGAGCATTCTACCTATCAAAGTTATTGAATCAGCCTCTTAAGAACTTGTCGCGGCTTGTTGCTGGTGGTGACCTACAAAAAATCTCATCAATACTGAGCGAATCAAAAATATTTGAGTTGTGGATGCTTGAGTCAGCAATTGCAGAAATGGGCGGTCAGTTGACTTCGTTTCATAAAAAAGAAGTTGAAAATGCGAAAAGTTTGGCAGTTGCGCAGGTTGCTTCGCAGATTTCCCATGATCTACGCGCCCCTTTAGCCACTATTGAAAGATTGTTGTATTTGCCGCAAGAAACAACCATCAAGTCACAGGCAGTATCAATCAAGGAAACTCTCTTTAGAATTGGCTCAATGATTGATTCATTTCGTAATACTGACACTGAACTTCTGGTGTTGCCAATTTGGCAGGTTGTGGACTATTCTGATTGCTTAGGGGATCTGAAAGCTAAAGCTGAAATTTTCGGCAAGAAAATTTTCGCTGAAGTTGCTACGGAAAGAAAAAGCGTTTTTGTAGATGGTCCGAAACTTAAGAGAGCTATTTATAACCTAGCAAGCAACGCAATTGATGCCGCAAACTTTCAGATATCAATCAGAGTATTTGTAATGGAAAGTGATCTGTATTTGAAGGTTGAAGATGATGGATTTGGCGTTCCTGAGGTTTTCGTTCCAAGACTGTTTCAGAAAAATGCGACTTTCGGAAAGGCGGATGGCACTGGCCTGGGCCTTGCATATGTAAGACAAATCATGCGTGGGCACGGTGGGGATGTCACCTACCGGCGGGAAAACGGTCTCACGATATTCGAGTGCCGACTGCCGAACGCGGTCGTGGAGAAAGAGGATCAAACCGTGGAGATAGCAGCGTTTTTGGAAATTAAGTTAGAGCAAAAGCAGGTTAAAAAGGTGGCGATCTGCCTTGATCCTCCGTCGCTGTCCCAAACAGTTTTGGCTCAATTGGCCTCGCACAATTCGGAAGAGTTCCTCTTTTCTGGGGAACTCAGCGGTGCCCATATCGTGGTATCGAACATAGATGAAATCATGTTTCAAGTCCTGGAAAGGGACGATCAAGAGTTCATTCAGATTTCAGAGAGTTGGGGCCCTGAGACGCAAATGATCGGTCTTCTTAAAAGAAAGTTAAACCTTACTTGAGGGTGGATTGATGTTTGAGAAGCAAAAGATTTTGTTTGTTGAGGATGATGAGCTTGAGATCAAGGGAATCTCGAGGCTGCTTAAAGCACTTGGCGCTGATTTTTATCACGCTGCGACTGTTGACGAGGCCTTGAGGGAACTTGGACGTTCGTCTATCGATTACCTTCTAACTGACCTTCATATCGAAACCAAGGCTGGCTTTGAAAAGCCCGATGGACTGGTGGTTATAAAAGCGGCTATCGAGCAGCAGCCCAATATCACAATCGTCGCGACCTCCAGTGATCCACGGACCGAGGTTGTTAACGACGCAATGGTGGCGGGCGCCCATCACTTCATCAGAAAGCCACTATCGAAGACTGATGAAATCGAAATAGCCTTCAAGCTCGCGGCTGAGCGAAGACGCATGTCTTTTGATGCAGGTAAAGCATCGCGGAAGACAAGACCCGCGGGTCACTGGGAGAAATTTGTTAAGCTCTACCCCTTTGGGATTGTTCTGGGTGATCGCGAGCAGAAGATTGCAAAGCTAGTTGCCAAAAAGCAGGCCTCTTGCATCATTACGGGTGAGACAGGAACGGGGAAAGAGGAGGTTGCAAAGCTGATCCATAGGCTCCGATTGGAAGTGGAGGGGCCAATTTCCTTCGTGGCTGTAAACTGTGCGACCATTACAGGGAGTCTGGCAGAATCTCTGCTGTTCGGTCACAAGAAAGGTGCCTTTACCGGCGCTGACGAGGCCACGACCGGCTATATCGCAGAGGCTGACAAAGGGATTTTGTTTCTCGACGAGATCCAGACCCTCTCCATCCCCGTTCAGCAAAAACTGCTGCGCGTACTCAACGATGGGACCTATAACCGCCTGGGCGAGACCAAGACCCACCGGAGCCAGTTCCAGCTAATCGTTGCCTCCACCAAGGATCTTAGTGTCGAGGTGGGAGAGGGCCGCTTTCTCATGGACATCCATATGAGGATGCTGGGGCTCGATTTTCAGATACCACCTCTCAGAGATCGTCGCCAGGATATGGCCCCGCTCGTAGCGCTTTTTCTGTCAAAAAAGAACATTCTTTTGGATGGCAACGTTTTCAGCGAACTCGTAGAACACCTTAAGTCCTATCGATGGGCAGGCAATATTCGTCAGCTCTTCAAGAGTCTCGATGCTTGGCTGCTCAACTGCGAGTTAGATGGGCTGCCATTGACCGCGGAAAATTTCCCGATTTTCCGCGATCTACAAGAAGCGCGAGCCAAAAATTCGCCGCCCCCAGCCGGATCTGAAGACTTCAACGCGGCCATGCAGCAGGACCGCGATTTTGATGAACTCATAGAAGCTTTTGAGCGGGCCGTCCTTGGCAACGCCATGCGTCGGCACGATTCGGTGGCTTCGGTCTGCAAGGCGATTAACATTCCACGTTCAACCCTGGACGGGAAGCGCAAGAAATTCGGATTAAATTAGCGTAAATCTAACAATCTCTGCAAGTATAGCCGTGGACGATATCCGCGGCTTTTTATTTTCGCAACCATGATCAATTGTAAATTGTGCCCCATGATTGTGTGTCGTCCAGGCTTAACAATTTCTGGGAAGTGTTCCTTAAGCTTCAGGCGTTAATCAGCACCTTAAAGTATTTCGATCGGCTGCAAAGTGGACCCAATCCAGTTAGTTTGCGAGGTGCTTGTTTCAAAATAATAGTGAGTACGATTTGAGTTCACTGTCGTAAGTTGAGCATACTCCCCGTAAATCTACTAAACACGGAAAAGTGGGCTGGTGCCTTAATCTCAGATTAGAACAGCATAGAAATCGATCGAACATATTGACTTAGTTAAAATTGGTAAAGCATTCTCTAAAAGCGAGACTTTTCCCGGCTGCTTTTTATATAAAACAAAATAAATACAATGACATAAAACAATGGCAAGAACCTTGCTCTTACCTTATCTCGAGGCTCTGAAGCTTCCATTTTAAGGCAACAAAGGCAGGAACCAAGCCATGGCATCGACGGCAAGCAACTCGTACTCTCACTCGATGAACTTTGATCGGCTCTACAAGTCCCATTACAAGTCAGTGCGATCGATTGTAAAGCGATTTAGATTTGACGATTCGATCGCCGATGACTTGGTTCAAGATATTTTCGTGAAAGCCTGGCAGAGTTTGGATCAGCTTAAGGTGCCGGAAGCATTCAGTGGATGGCTTCGCACGCTTGCCAGAAACAAGTGCTTAACTGAAGTCAGACGGGTCCAATATGAAATTCCAACCCTGATGGGAGATGCTCGGGACCAAGAGTATCGTTTGAATGTAGAAGCTCCGAATCCTGCTTTAGCACTCCATATGGAAGAGTCGCATGCAAGTTTTCTCTTGCTGATTGAAATGCATCAGGATCCTATCAGACGGGAAATCGCCACGCTTTTTTACATGAAGCAGCAGCCCATTAAAGCCATTGCCGAACACTTGGACATGAATTCCAATACCGTCCTGTCCCACCTCCGAAGGTTTCGCTTGATCGCCACCCAAGCTCTTTTGGAATTGGCGGAAGAGAAGGATTGGGATCTGCAAGCTTGCTTCCAAGCCGTTGAGCATTGATTCATGCGTCCTCAATGATCTGCCTATGGCGGCGGCTATGGCTTGCAAAACCAGCCCAAAATTTCGACATGAGGCGTGTGAGGCATCTGGTCGAGAGCCTGGACTTCCTTTAGCACAAAATTCTGTCTGACAATGCGGCTCGCATCATGGGCAAAGGATCCCGGATCGCAGGCAATCAGGATGATCTGCGAGAGTTCGGGCAGGAGGTGGGCGAGCCGAGTCAGATGCTTCAGACCCTGACGCGGCGGATTAACGATGAGAACTTTGGCCTGATGGGCGAGCTGCGAGACTTCCATCAAGGCCCTCGGACCATAGAGATCAATGCGTTGGCTCTGCACGGAATGCCACTGCTGACTCTGCATGACTGTCAGGGCATTGGCTCCCGCTTCAAGAGCCCAAACCAATTCAAAATTGAGCTTGACCAAAACTTCGGTAAAATTTCCAGAACCTGCGAAGAGCTCCAGGATGGGCGTGTTGCGCGGCAGATCCTGGAGCTTTTCTTGCAGCCACTGCCGCATCGCCTGATTTTGTTCGGCATTCGCTTGCTGAAAAGGCCGACGTTGATTGAGAGCCAATTGCTCGGGCTTTATGTCCTCATCGATGTCGAGATAGTTCCAAACATACCCTGCACCCGGTGTCCACAAAGCTTCGGGTAGTCGCTCTTGCAAAGCTTTGAGATGCTGCTGGAGGGTAGGTGTGAGGATCAGGCATTTATCAATCGGTGCTATGCTCTTACCCTGCCGACCGGCATAGCCGAGCAAGTTTCCATCGGTTTTGAATTGAGCTCGACGGCGATACTGAAAGATTTTTGGTGATGCCCAGATAGGCTGCAAAGGACTCGCGCGCAATCCCACCCGATCCAATGCGTAACGCACCCGATGCTGTTTTTCAGCCAATTGTTCGGCATAATCGATGGTCATCCAAGGACAACCAAAGCACTGCTCCTCACCCAGGCCCAGATGGGGG
>JBGSRE010001017.1:0-6157 GCA_041737755.1 Oligoflexus sp. | reverse complement strand
ATGATTGAGAGGCAGGAGGTCCGATTCAGGCTTGATCAATACATGATGATGCGGTGTTTGATCGTGGATTGTTACATCTTCAACACTGGCTACAAGATCATAATTTAGAGAGGAAAAAACCCACTGACGGGGAAACGTCCAGTGGGCTTTTTTGGTGGAGGTGGCGACAGTTGAAGCTCATGGCTAAGTTAACGAATTGACGATTGTAATTTTTATAAAGCAAAAATGTTACCCCCGTTGTTACCCCTGATTGTATCGCATTGTTTAGTAGAATGATCGTAGGAATCCACAACAACGCCTTTCGCGATACCAACTGTAACAGGCCTCCGCTACCAAAAAGATTAGACGCTCGGATCGAAAAATCCGACCGCTTTTGATTTTAACGTAGTAGCAGGAGTTTAGTTGCCGTTTTTAAGGCTGTCACGTTCGACAGCATCATCCGTTTGTTTTAAATATTCTTATGCTATATTTTCTCAGCTTCGATCTGTAGTTTACGAGTTTTCGGCTGCAGTCGAAGCATCGATTGTATCATTCTGCTTTTTAAACCCCTGACCCAGGACTGCCCATCGGCTTCCAAGAAGAAAAGGGAGGGTAAAAGAAGAAGGGCCTGAAGTACTGAACCAAAAAGTCCCCACATAGCTCCAAAAGCGATGGGTCGAACAAAAAGATTCACATCCGCTGTACTGTACGCGATAGGAAATAAACCGATGCCTGCACAGGTTCCAGTGATTATGACTGCCCGAAGTTTGCTACCCATTGCGTCCAATATCGTTTCACGACTTATAATTCCTCCGTCTGATCCTTCTTTTATTTTAAACAGAATAATTAGCCCATCGTTGAGCGATATACCTATTACGCTGATAAGACCAATAAAGACCAAAACTGAAATTGGACGATCATGGAAAAAAAGTGCAATGATAGCTGATCCAACAATGGGAAGCAGACCGATAATGAGAAACAACGGTTTAAGGTAGCTTCCGGTGCTTAATCCAACCAGGATATAAATAAGGACTACTGCAAGACCTATTTCGATCGCGTAACTCAGGAATTCCTCATCCTGACTCTCCTGGGTTTCATTGGTTTTGATATCAATTCCAGGCTTCTGTTGCTGAATTTTTTCAGCAATACTCTCAAGACTAGCAAAGACTGTTTGCCTGTTGGTCTTCGTTTGATCAAACTCGGCCTTCAGTTCTATTGACGGTATTCCGTTTCGTTTATCAATTTTGGTTTGACTGAATTCCTTGGTCCACTCGCCGAGTTTCGATAATGCGATCAAACCGCGATGAATCGGATGTTGAACCTGAAGATGATCCAATTTACCCCTCAATGTCTCCGGACTCATCTGATCATAATTTTGAAGTTTAAGTCGGACATCAATGAGATCACCGGCGACTGGAATGCGGCCCAGGAACTGCGGGGCCAATTCAAAACCCGTTTGTTCGCTCAGATCACGCACACTCATGCCGACTTCGGCGAGACGCTGATAGTCGGGTTGAAAGACCCAATGCTCCGCAAAAAGCTCTGAATCATGATCAAGTTTTACAAGACCTGGTAAGGATTTTACAGCCGATTCCAATTGAGTCTTGGCCCATAATGCATCCTCAATATTATCCGCGGAGACATAGAGGGGAGTGATCAGAAGGTCCGAATCTTTTTCAACTTGGTTGCTTTTTTCCTCTTCAAACCAGACGAGTCCGGTTTGATTATGCAATCGCTCATTCATCCAGACGGAAGTTTCATCTTTCAGCTTCATGACTTTATCGCCGCCGGCAACTATCACAAGAGTGATTTTCCCATAAGCCTTGCCGTAGAGTTCTTTATCATCAAGTTTGGCGATGCCCCGACGGTGTGTGCTTACCATTACAGTACCAGGAATATCCTTTAGGATTGAGGAGATATCCTCGTGCGATGCTTCTGCCAGCTGATAGTTAAAATTCAACCTCTGTCCAACATTGCCAAGATTGTCGACGAACTTAAGCTTTTGAACCGCAAAAAAAGCGCCACCAATCGTAGCAATCAAAAACATGGGAACAAAGATCCAGCGCAGGCGTAGGAATTGTTTCAGAAAGCTAAGATATGCTTGTTCAAGCTTGGACCACATGCGCTCCCGAAGGTCAGGATCTGGCTTGTATTCCTGATCCAACTTTTGCAGGTGAGCAGGCAGAAGCGTGAGACATTCAACAAGACTCAAACCCAGAGCCGCAATAAAAATAATTGCGATAGGCTTCATTAAATGGCTCAGACTGGATGTCCAAAAAAACACTGGCAAAAACGAAACAGAAACTGCAACAAAAGTTATGATTAGAGGGATAAAGAGCGAGCGGGCAACTTTGGTGGTAGCTTCGGCGGGAGCATAACCTTTCCGCCGCCATTGCCTATAGGTGTCGCTCACAATGACAGAATCGTCAACCATAATACCCAGAACGATGAACATGCCCATGATGCTGATTAGATTTATCGATTGTCCCGTGAGATACATGACAATCAAGGTACTGGCAACAATAACCGGGGTACTAAACAACTGGGCAAAGGCCGAGCGAAATCCCATGACGAGGCCGAGAAAAATCAGCATGGAGACGACACCGACCACTGCATTGTTACCAATGCTCTGCACCTGATCGGTCATAAAACGACTTTGGTCCAAAAGCAGTTTGTAACTGACTGGGTACGGCGCATTCTTGATGGATTCATCAAGGACTTTCGCTATTCCCGCTTTGAGTTTGGTTACATCGGCTCGATCCTGTTCGGTGACAAATAGATAGACCCCAGGTTTACCGTTGTAAAATGTCTGAACATCTTCATAGGTCTGCTCAATCTTCACGCTAGCGATGTCTTTAAGGGTAACCCTTTGTGGTTCTGTCCTCAAAACCAAGTTATTCAAACCCTGAATATCGGTATGCAAAGGGGAGCGGAACGTAAATTGAAAATTCTTGCCAGATTTGGTACTTGCTCCAACGACCGAGTCACGCAAATGGTTCCGAATGATATCGGCTATGATCGTAGCATCGATCCCTAAGCGCTTCATGGCGACAAGATCAAGTTCGATATTAGCCTGTGGTTCTGTCATGCTTATGTCGACGGCTTTGACCTCTTCCACAGTCCGCATAGCAGTGGCAAGCTTCTTTAGCCATGCTCTGATTTGCGGGTCATTGACATCAGCCCCTTCAATGAGATATTGCCATTGCTCCTGCTGGTCGATGAACTGGTTTTGAACAATCTCCGTGTAGCTCGGCCAATTCACCTTCTTTGCATCAATTGTTTCCGAAATACGGGTCTTGAGAGCCTCAAGAGATTCCTGGCAGCCTTCTTTGATAACAAAACGAAACTGGGCGAAGCTCGATTGAACTGAACTCATCAGGTGCTTGCGGCAGGGCAGAATCATCAGGCCTTGTTCTAGATCGCTGGCGATCAACTTGTCGAACTCCTCGGGAGTAAGACCTGGCGAGCTGATTTCGATCACATAGGTATCAGCTGGCAATGCCGGCAAAGTCCGAATAGGTAGAAGAAAATAGACGGCGGAACCGATACCGAGCAGGAGGAAAGTCAGAAATCCAGCAGGCAGCTTACTTAAGATTTTATACAAAGCCATGGACCTAAGCTCCTACACAAAAGTTGGGGCTATTTTTCTGCATGATGACGTAGAAGCTGCGGGCCGAACGCAGTTCAAAAAGTACTTGCTCCTGGACCAACTCCTCACGAAGTTTCAATTCCTGTTGCCGGAACAGTCTATCGAGAGTGACAGCACCTTTTTGATACTGATCCCTCAGCAATTTCTCGAGATTCTGGTTGGTTTGCTGCGATGTATGACCAAGATCGAGGCGTTGCCCTAGAGCTTTTACTTTCGCTTCGGTTTCTGCAAGGAGAATGGCCGCTTTTTGTTCGCTTGCACGCTTTTCTGATCGTAGCGATTGACTGCTTAGTTTCTGCAGCGCGCTTTCTCGCGTTAGCGAGCTATTGTGGAGAGGAATGGTAATGGCGAAGCCAATTTCGTTGCGGGTGGCTGACTGCCCCTCAATGTCATCAACAGCTTGGCCAAAAACCTTGAAGCTGCCCCGACCTTGCTCGTCAAGGAGATTGGTTTGTGTCTGGGATTCTTCAATCTGTTGCTGTAAGCGAGCCAATTCTGGCAACCAGGCCGAAGACTGCTTGGGGATGAAGCCAAATTGAAGGAATTCCTTGCTTCGCGGAAATTCAAGCCCTGTGAAGGCAAGAGAAAGTCGGCTCGTCTCGATAGCTACCCATTCTGCCTTGGCTTGCCTGATCGCCTGCATTTCCCTATTGAGGCTGGCGATTTCTGCATCCATTGACAAGATATCAACGCGATTCAGACCACCCTGAGCCACGCGCTTTTCCACATATCGTTTGAGCTGCTGTTGCACGGCGATCATATTCTGATAGATTTCTTCCTGACGCTCAAGGAGGATAAAGCGCGAAACACTGTTCAAGCCTTGCATGCATGCTTGAACTCCTGATTCGATCGACTCGAGATTAAGAATTTTTTTCCTGAGACTCAAAAGCTCAGCTTGCTTTGCAGTTTCGGAGCCGAAGCGATTGCGGAGCAGTTCGATTTCCACGCCCAGAGATTCGGTTTTGGTACCGGTATAAATATCATGGCTCTGGTACTGCAACGTGCCATTGACTCCATAGGGCGAGGCTTGGACCAGTCCGGCAGTAAGGTCCGTGCGATCCTGATTTTGCACGAAATCTCGTCGCCTCCATTCTGCAGACACTGTCTGATCCCAGCCAAGACCTTTTGCAGGTTCCGCCTGTTCCCAAATGCGCTCTCGTTCCCGAGACGACTGTAATGCCAGATCATCCCGGCGAAATGTTGCGATGAATTCCTCGAATTTTAGCTTTTCACCAGCATAGAGGCTCGACGAAAGCATTATTGTTCCATAAAGAATTGAATTGAAAATGCGGCTCATCCGATCACTCCATCTAAAGCTCAAAATGAGCTTCTGCAAACATCAGTCCAATCGAAAAAAAGAATAATGGCCTGTAATTATAGGATAAAATTTGCAATGACCGGATTCCCGAGCCTTTCACTTCTTCATTTCCCGGGGGAATTCACGAAAACAAAGAACTCCAAGGGCCGACAAATCAGCTGATACTGGCTTTTTTCATGAATGAATAGGGACATGAGAGCTGCTGAAGGTTTTTACTTTTTAAGTTATCGATCCACACAGTCATTTTTTGGCCATCGACAACTAAGCTTCCATCAGCTTGAAGTTTTCCCACACTATTGCGCGTGTCGGAGAGAGCAACCGTGCATTTGGCGAGGCTACCATCGGATCGAATGATCAAAGAGTTGGTCTTGGCCGCATAGCAAATATAGACCCCCTCTGGCTGAATAAAACTCTTTGCGAGCTGTCGGCCATGCAACATCAAATCCTTAAATTCCTTTTCCAATTGATGTTTTTCAGCGCCCGACATTTGCTTCAAAATTTCATCATTTGGACCACCGAGCGGTTCGACACTATGAAAGAGCAATTTGAAGCGGGAATCATCAAGAAAGGCCGAATCAACTTCGGGAATAAAATCTTTGACACGAGAGGCGGTCGAAGACTGATAGTGCATTCGCAGATAGACCTCCACATCAGGAAGGTCGGTTCGCCGCTTGATGTTTTCCAAGTGAGCCCAGATGGTATCAAAAGTGCCCCGACCTTTGGAATCCTTCCTCAAACTATCGTGGGTTTCTTTATCACCATCCAGGGTGATCTGGAATTTTGTTACTCCTGATTTATAGAGAGTATCGAGATTTTCATTAGTCAGAAAGAAGCCGTTGGTGGTTATCGCCGACTGAAATTTCTTAAACTGACCATTCTCCACGAGAGATTTGACGTGATCAGAGATTTCTTCGATAATCGGCAGGGCCAGCATAGGTTCACCTCCGAACCAGGATATCGAAAAATGATCGAGTTCACCGCGGTGAGTTATAAAATTCTTGACGGCATCGATGGTACTTCGCTTCATCGCCTTGAGTTTGAAATCTTCATAACAATAGAAGCAACGAAAATTGCACTGTTCCGTCGGCAGAAGGATCAATTCAAAAGATTTTTTACTGATAGCGCTGGCTATTGCCTGACTGAGTTGCATAAGGCCCCCTTCTTAAAAGGCCTCTAACTTGAAGTTGTGCGGTATTTTGAATTCTTTTTCT
>JBGSRE010000108.1:0-4324 GCA_041737755.1 Oligoflexus sp. | reverse complement strand
GACTATCTTGCTTGCTGAACCGCTCTCGCAGAAGGCACTCCACAGTCACACTCAAAGGTTCCCCTAGGGTAATAATCAGCATAGTCAGGGCCTCCAGTGACGCAAGATATAGGTCGGTTCAGGTGCTTTTGGGGGCATACGGTCCAGTCGAGTAAGACCTGATCCCACCAGGACCGAGTCGATTCCATAGCGGCAGGCACCCAGGATATCGGTCTCCAATTGATCGCCAATCATCAGCAAGTTACGATGTCCAGCTCGACGTTCAGCCTCTGCAAAAATTGGTGCAAAGGGTTTGCCAAGTCGCTCAAAGAGCGGTGCATCAATCCCCAAGCGAAGCTTCAGTCCGGCTTCCAGCATCAGTGCCAGCGCTCCCGCTGTGAAGCCAAAATTGGTCCCGGATTTCGGGTAAATCAGATCGGGATTGGTCAGAATAAGACAAGGAATCCGTCCAGATTCGACTTGGCGACAGATGTGAGTCAAGACCGTGTCCAGAGCATCCAGGAGAGGATAATCGGTTTGATTGGCTAGGACCAGAACATCAAATTCCTGATTCTTAAAAATATCCACAGGAATCCCACCAGCCTCGCGAACCAATTGTTGGCTGGATGCCGTGCCTAAAACGCAGGTTGGGTGGCCTTGCAATCCCCGTTCCTGGAAAAAGCGAGCCAGCAAAGATCCCGAACTGATCACTTCGTCAAGACCCACCTGCAACCCAAAAGCCTGGTAGGCTAAGACGGCTTCTGCCGGAGTACGGGCACTGCCGTTGGTCAAAATCCAGCAGGATTTACCCTGTTTTCGCAGCTGGTGAAAGGCTGCGGCCGCCTCGGGAATCAATCCCCCTCCATCCATCAGGACACCATAGGCGTCGAACAAAAATCCTCTATAGAGATCCGAAATCTCTGCTAAGCTGCTGATCGCGCGTGGTGCCATTTCTTTTGCCTTCGTGCTGTGCCTCGACTATGATCCCCCCAGCTCAAAAGCTTGCGGAGAACACCGTAAACCATGCAAGAATATTTGATTGCCCTCGGGGCCAATCTTGGTGATCGGAAGTATTACATAGATAAGGCCATCGAAGCTATCCGCACAAATTGCGGCCCAATCCTTCGGTTGTCCGCCCTGATCGAGACGGAAGCTATGGGTGCCGCAGATCAGCCCTTCCTCAATGGAGCCCTGGTCTGCGCCTGCGCTCTGGCACCTGAAGATATCTTGCGGGAAATACTCCGGATCGAAATAGAATTGGGACGCACCCGTGAGCATCGCTGGGGCAATCGGACGATCGATCTCGATGTGATTCTGTGGAAGGATGCCTTTGGTCAATTTCCAAGCGTCAAAACTTCAACGCTGCGCATTCCTCATCCGGAAATGCAGCACCGACTGTTTGTTTTGGAACCGGCCCGGGAGGTCGCGGCAGACTGGATTCATGGTGAATTGAATAAATCGGTCGCGGAACTGCTCGAAGAAAAGCAAAAAAGCGGCTGAAAGGCCGCTTTCTTAGCGAATCCACACTACAGGGGACTTGAATCAAGACCCCTGGAGCTGTGATGGATTAGACCATATCTTTCAGAGCTTTCAGAGCACGAACTTTGACAACGTTACGAGCTGGCTTGGCTTTGAAGGTCATCTCTTCGCCTGTGAAGGGATTGGTGCCTTTGCGAGCCTTGGTCGCTGGCTTACGAACAACAGTGACTTTCATCAGACCAGGGACTGTGAAAGTACCTGGGCCTTTTTTCAAGTCATGGCCAATCAGTTCACCAAGGGTTTCGAACAAGCCACCGATCTCTTTTTTGGAGAGGCCAGTGTTGTCAGAAATGGAAGCCAAAACTTGGCTCTTGGTGCGGGTCTTGCTGACTTTATCGAAAGATTTAGGGCCAGTTGGGACAACCCGTGGCTCCTTTTTCTTTTCAGCTTTAACCTTTGTGCCTGCTTTTTTCACGGTTTTCTTGCTTGCTGTTTTCTTTGTTCCGGCCTTCTTCTTCGCCATAGAAACTTGACCTCCTAAAAAGTATGAAAATGCGATGGGTGCTTACCCTATAAATTACGTTAAGCCAGCAGGTAAAATCAAGCTTCATTGATAGCTTCTGCTGCAAAACAGAGATGATGCAATACCAAAGAACATAAGATAGAGGCAACTGTTTTGGGCGAAAAATCGTGTTTTTTTCCGATTGAAGCCCCTGACCCACGATGTTTAGGGGGGCGTGGACTCAATTTTTCCTGATAAACGCCGAAAACTAAGCCGGACCCTTAGGGAGAAAATGATGAAAGCCGGGTTTTCAGCCCATAATTTGCTGGGGAATCGAAGTGTGCTTATTATAGAGCCCACCCTCAACTATAAAAACTCCATGAAAGGCTTTCTCAGTAATCTAAGAATAAGCAATTACAAGTTCGTTTCTACGGTTCGCGATGCCAAAATCAGCCTTCTTACGATGGATGTGGGCCTTTTTATCTGCGAATGGAGCCTGAAGGACATGAATGGCATCCAATTCTGCCGAGAAATCAAGGACGACCTTCGCCATCAAACCACCCCTTTCTTGCTTTTATCGGTCGAAAACCTCAAGAAAGACGTGATCTTGGCCAGCGAAGTGGGGATCGACGGATACCTCTTGAAACCATTCAGCTTCGAAGAGTTTCGTGATGCGTTGATCAGCGTTCTTAAAGCCAAGCGCAGTCCAACAACCATCAACAAAACGATAGAAGAAGCCCAGGATCTGCTCCGCCTGAATGAATTGGATCGAGCGGAAGTCCTTTATGAGCAAGCCCGGCAGGCCAATCCCCAGTCAGCAAGGGCTCTTTGCGGATTGGCTCAGATCGCCGATCTCCGCGGTGACCCACAAAAGGCGATCAATCTTTTAAATCAAGCACATCTCGCCAATCCCGATTATGTCGATGCCATAAGGGCTTTAGTGGAAATTTATCTGGTGCGAGGACCTTCTCGAGAACTCATAGAAATGACCCAAAAAGCTCATAAAATCAGCCCCGAAAACCCAAAATATACGATGATTCTGGCTAAAGCCCATCTGGAAGAAGAGGATTTTGCACAATCCGAATTCTTCTTTAAAAGGACCATTCGCCTTTCACCAAAATTGGCTCAAGCATACAAAGGGCTCGGACGGCTCTATCTCATTCAAGATGACTACGATTCAGCGATGAAGAACTTTGAAAAAGCCCTCGATTTGGACGATAAAGACGTCAGTGTTCTCAATTCTCTGGCCCTGGCCTACGTCAAGCTGAAGAAATACGGGGATGGAATCGAGAAATACATGGCCGCACTCAAAATGCGGCCCAACGATTACCGCATCATTTTCAATTTGGGATATGCCAAGGAAAAAATTGGCGATCTGGAAGGGGCGCGCTTCTATTATCAGCAAGTTCTGATCCACAACCCCGAATTTGACAAGGCCAAACGGCGCCTGAAGAACCTCGCCCAGGCGAAATGATGATGGCTTAGGTGAGATTTTCCCGCCAGCGCTCATATTCACCCAAGCATTCGGGATTCATGATGGCCGAAAGGTTATCCAAAGCTTCCCCATGTAGAATTCGAGTGACCGCCAATTCAAGCTTTTTACCACTTCGCGTATAGGGAATATCCTTTACCTGAACAATGGCTGCTGGCACATGCCGGGGTGAAAGTTGGTGCCGGAGCTGCCCTTTGATTCGCTGCACGAGATCCTGCTGCAGCTCGAGACTCTCCTGCAATTTCACAAAGAGAATGAGCTCGGCATCACCGTCCCTTTGCCGTGAAACAGCCAATGAATCCAGTACTTCGGGAAATTGTTCGACCTGCCGATAAATTTCCGCAGTTCCGATTCGGACCCCACCGGGATTGAGTGTTGCGTCGGACCGACCATACACAGTGATCCCAGCCCGTGCATTGATTTCGATGAAATCACCGTGTCGCCAGACTTCGGGGCCTTCGTAGTAACTGAAGTAGGCATCTTTATATTTATTGCCATCATCCTTCCAGAAGCCGATCGGCATGGACGGGAAAGGCTTGGTACAGACTAGTTCCCCACGTTGCCCACGCAGCGAGTGACCGGCCTCATCCCAACAGTCAACCGCCATCCCCAAACCAGCTCCCTGAATTTCGCCTGCATAGACAGGCTGCCAGGGATTGCCGAGCATGAAACAGGAGATGATATCAGTGCCACCGCTAATAGAAGCCAGATGGACATCGGCTTTGACAGCTGAGTAAACCCACTGGAAATGCTCGGGCATCAAGGGTGATCCGGTGCAAAGTATGGTTTCGAGTGCACTCAGGTCGCAGTCCTGGCTGGGGCGCAGCCCGGCTTTGATACAAGAAGCCAGAAACTTAGGGCTAGTGCCGAAA
>JBGSRE010000907.1:0-2260 GCA_041737755.1 Oligoflexus sp. | reverse complement strand
TTGGTGCTTTCGCGGCGAGAAAGAAAGGTTTGGCTGGGACCCTCTGGGTTGTCACCATCGCTTTGGGCATGTTGGCTGCTTATGCTGCTCGCACCAAATCCTTTTAATTGGCGAACTTGAAGCAAAGTCCCAAGGGGCTGTCCTAGCCCCACCGGGAATCCCCTCCAATTACAGCGGAGTTTCCACAACATCTGCTTTGGTTATGGTGATCGCTTCCAAAGGAAGGTCCTGAGGACCGGTCTTGGCTTCACCGATCTTCTTGACGGTATCCAGACTTTCTTTATCCAGAGCTCGACCAAATACGGTGTATTGACCGTCCAGATAGGGCACTCGCTCCAAGCAGATGAAAAATTGTGAACCAGCGGAGTTCGGGTCGTTCGTACGGGCCATGGAAAGCACGCCTGGTTCATGCGGCCGATTGTTAAATTCCGCATTGATCGTGTAGCCCGGTCCACCAATCCCAGACCCCTTCGGGCAGCCGCCCTGGATCATAAAGCCCTTGATAATTCGATGGAAAGTCAGACCATCATAATAACCAATTTTAGCCAATGAAATTATGTTTTTACAATGTCCAGGAGCAACATCTGAAAAGAGCTCCAATCGGATGGGTCCCTGATTTGTAGTCATATTGACTTGGTAGCGGTTTTTGCTAAAGTCTATCGTCTTCTCGATATCTTTGACTTGCTGCTTCACATCTGTCATAAGCCATTCCTTTATGCTACGAGTGCCCTCTGCAAAGAGGTTTTCAGAAATACCTGAATCCAGGACGGGAGTAAATACACCGTCGCTCTCATACAGCAAACTCTTCATTTTTTTAACCGGACATGGTCCCCGTCCATAAGAAAGGACCGAACCTTGAACTCTACGTATATAGCGATCTGTTCGCAGGATATCATCGACGCCACCACACAGGAACTCGAAAGCTTCGGTGCTACGAAGATTGAGAAAGGCTATAAAGCCGTATACTTCGAAGCCGATCAGGAGCTGGCCTACAAGCTGCACCTCCTCCTTCAGACACCCAGTCGAATACTGGAGATCGTCCGTCGCGGTGGAGCTGGAAGTCTGGCAGTTATTACCAACCAAGCACGCAAGGTCAAGTGGCAAGAATATTTTCGCCCGGATAGTACCTACCTAGTCGAAGGCGTAGCAGGCGATCGCGGCCCCAATGCACCGACAGCTACCCTTATCAGCAAGGCAGTCCGACTTGGTATCGAAGACTACTTTCGCAAATTGGAATTGCCTGCTCCCGAAGTCAATCTGAAGGAACCAAAAATCAAGGTCGTCGCCTATCTCATGGGTGGTGAACTGATTCTGAGCTTGGATTCGTCGCTCAAATCGCTGCACAAACGCGGTTACCGTGGCGAGGGTCACCCAGCTCCGATCAAGGAAAATCTTGCAGCTGGAATTTTGCGCCTAGCAGGTTACGATGGCACACAAAATCTGTATGACCCGATGTGCGGTAGTGGAACTCTGGTGATTGAAGGTTCATTCCTCTCCTTAGAGAAAGCACCTTTAATCCATCGAAAGAAAGGTCAGTTTGGATTTGAAAACTTCGCCAACTTCGATTCTCAGTTATGGCGTAAAGTGCAAGACGCCTGTCGTGCCGACAAGCTCGATGAACCAAAAGCAAGTTTGTTTGCCAGTGATATTAGCCGCAACTATATCGATGCTGCTCGTGAAAACGCGCTGAGGGCTCGAGTAGAAAAATATATTCATTTCCGCAGTGGATCTTTCTTTGATTTAAATCCACCAGCAGAAACCGGCCTTATGATCAGCAACTTCCCCTATGGCGAGCGAATTGGCAAAAGAGATGAAGAAGAGTTGGTCAATTTTTACAAGAAAGTCGGCGATACTTTGAAACAGAAGTATTCAGGCTGGACAGCGGCACTCTTGGTTGGTGAAGACACCCCTTATAAATTCATTGGCCTCAGACCACGGAGGAAGATTCCCATCGACAATGGTGGAATTCCCTGCCGCCTTCTTATCTTCAATCTTTATGCAGGCAAAAAGTATAGTGAGGCATCTGAATCGCCAACCGAAGACTGATTGCCAATGCCAAACTTCACACCCGAATTCACCGTGCTGGACTTGAACAGCACAGTGAATTGTCCAATATTCAATAAATAGTCGCTGGCGCGAAATTGAAAATTTCGCCCAGGGACTATCCTGAGCGAAGCGAAGGATCTCGTGGAATCAGGTACTTATCGGCGAGATCCTTCGTCGTTTCACTCCTCAGGATAGTCTCTGGCGCTTTAGGCGC
>JBGSRE010000953.1:0-2293 GCA_041737755.1 Oligoflexus sp. | reverse complement strand
CTTTTTTCTGGAGAGAGATATCATCCACCCAAAGAATGAAGCGTTCGGCATCCAGAGGGCCGCTGCTGGGCTTGCCGAAGTTGATATCGCAAGTACTTTATTCACGCCCGGCAAAGCTGCCAATTCTTTCATCACCGACCGACAGCTTTGCAGGTTTCCCTTAAGAGTCGCGACGCGCACTCTCATCCGACCATATGTCTGATGGATAAAGCAGTCCAAGTCTGGCCTCACTTGTATAATTTATTCAAGTATAGGCGAGTGAGATACAATCTTGAAACCAAAAAAATCCCGACCGCTGAGTTTCTCAGCGGACGTTGTCAAACTTACGAATCGGAATCTGCTTCAGTTTCATCGACTTCATTAAGGTATCCGGCAACATACATCAGCATAGTAAGACCTGCAGGCAGCATTTTGCCACCCATCATTTGCTTTAGTCCCAAGCCCGTCATAAGTAGGATCACTGCCGCTCGAAAATCGATACGGCCATCCGTATACTCACGCAGATTACGATCGCAGACATTTCTGAATCGCTGCCAATCAATCCGCAGCGGTTTATTGCTGGCTTTTTCCTTGGGTTGCTCAGGATTCATTTGAATGACGACAGCTTCAGCTGCTTCCCGCAGGGCAGACTGCAGATGACTATCACTTTCTGCCTCAATCAAAAGAGTTCGGGTGAGCGGGTTTCCTTGCACTTTTCTTAATCGAGGGGATCGCCGCAAAGCCTGAATGGCTTCACGCAACTCAGCCTGATCAAAGTCCGATTCGGAAAACTGCAAGCGCAATCTGCCTGGCACACGATGCTTAACGGATGCGGAGAGAGTCATGTTCCAATCCCCTCAAGCCTTCTGCGCTGCAGAAGCTTTGACAGCCTTAGCTGGTTCACTCGCCACTGTCGCTGTCGAAGCTTTTTTTGGAGCCGCTTTAGGAGTTTCTTTGGCGACTTGCTCCGAACGCACTTCTGCCAAAAGATCTTCTATTGTTTCTGCAAATCCGGCGATCGATTCTCGGCTTTTCTCCAAGATATTGACTCCTGCTTTCATGAAACCTTTGATCACAGGCTTCACAATGGAAGGTCCACTGGAAATCAAATCTCTAGAAACAAATCCTGTCCCGAAGCCAATCACAAAACCTGCACTAAATCTGGAAAAATTGAACATGGCTCTTTCATCCTCTCATCTTGTAAAAAAGCTGATTTGGGATCAGCTTCGATTCATATTTTTTGCTGCTTCAACTTGCGCATTTCCAAAGCAATAATCGGCCAAACGCCATTGGCCAAAGATATCGCCAGCTCCTTCTTATTCAAGGGGGCGTTGCCCAAGAGAGTGCGGAACCAGGGAGCGACCACGCCCAAAGCAATGGTTCCGCCGGCGAAGCCCATAGCTCCATAAATTCTTTTGTTCCTTGGGAATCGGCCACGAATCAAGCCTTCGGATTCAGCCGAAGCCGAAAGCGTATGCAGGATCTGGCTGGTCGTCAGAGTGACAAAGGCTGATGTGGTAGAAACGGCAGCATTCTGCAGCTTCCGATTGCCGAGCTCGAAGGATAGCAAGGCTCCGGCACTTATCAATCCAGCTTCCACCAGAAGCTCCTGCTTGGCTTCCTTGGAAAGCAGCGGATCTGTAGGGTTAGGTGGCGGCTTGCGCATGATATCGGCCGCTGGAGGATCCAGCGCCAGGGCAAGACCGGGGAGCACATCGGTCAAGAGATTGATCCACAGCAGCTGGATGGAATTCAATGGCGAGCCACGACCAGCAGCAATAGAGAGAAACATGACAGCGATTTCGCTCATGTTGGTGCCAAGCAGGTATTTAATGGATTTTCGCAAGTTAGCTCGAACCGACCGGCCTTGTTCGATAGCTTTATAAAGCACCTGCAAATTGTCATCTTTCAAAACGATATCAGCCGACTCGCGAGCGGCTGAGGTTCCCTGGAAGCCCATCGCAATCCCTACGTGGGCTGCTTTGAGAGCAGGACTGTCGTTGATTCCATCACCGGTCATAGCAACGATGCGTCCGCGTTTTTGCAAGGCCTGCACAATACGCAGTTTATCGGATGGACTAACCCTTGAGAAAACTTGAACTTCTTCGGCGAGGTCGGCGATCTGATCCATCGAAAGATCTTTGAGACCCCGAGCATCGAAAGTCTTTACTTTGTTGCCATTGCCATTGAAGCCCAAGGCTTTGCCTACGGCTTTGGCAGTATCATTCTGATCGCCGGTCATCATAATCGTCTTGATGCCTGCCTTATGGAACTTTTCAATCAACTCGACCATGCCCTCTCGGGGTGGATCCAT
>JBGSRE010000874.1:0-1583 GCA_041737755.1 Oligoflexus sp. | reverse complement strand
GAACGCTTGGGCGACAAGGACCCGGGCAATACCAGTATAATTAAGATAAAAGCCCAAGTTCCAGAAGGTTGTCAACAGACCCGCCCGACGCTCCGGCTGCATCAGCTGACCATCGAGCAAGCGCTGGGGTGCCTGGCGTGTGTAGGTCGTCGACTGGCTGCCTCCACCCGTACGCGAAACCATATAATTCGAAAGTAGCACATCACGCGCATCATGATCATCGATCTGGGTAAAAACAAAGAGATTGAAATCGGCATAGTAATCAACGATCGGCACAATACCAGGGTCTTCGCCATTTTTTACGGAACCAACCGGGCGAATTTTATAATGTCCGATTTCCCAGACGATACCATCTTTGCCCTTCCAATGATTGCTATCGAGACAAGTCTCCAGCTGCTTATCAATCGCCGTGACTTTTTTTGCTGGATCCAGCTTTCGAAAGTCTTCATACTCATCAAAGGAAGGGGGTTCACCACAAAAATCTTTCCAAATTTTTTGATAGAGGTAATCGGGATCAGCCGCACAATGCTGCCAACGACCCTGGCTGGGACTTTCAGCCGATAGACTTAAGCAGCGGTCAGCCCGGGGCTGGCTTTGCGCATCGGCCGGCAAACTTCCTGCTAAAATTTCCTGCATATTCGTAAAACCATCCTTATCACAATCTTCCGCGCCAACGGCTCCGACAACTTCCTGCATAGCAGCTATGGTATCGGGATAAGGACGGGATTTATCTTTGATATGGCGCTGGATACACTTGCCAAAGGGATTCGTCACAAAGGAAGAAGGCAAATGGCAGTAGCTGCATGCAATCGCATTGCCGGAGCAGCTCGGAGAATCCGGAAAGGATTTGCAGAAAAGATCACTGGCAAAGGGTTTGGCAAAGAGCGCAGTTTCACTGCAAAGAAGCAGTGAAGCCGTTATCAGCAGTTTTAAAAAGAATTGCAACATTGCGCCCCCGAACTCGCCTTAATTCTCTGGAAAGCCAGTTTGTGACCAAGCTTGGAAGATCTGCTTATGAGCCGTGCTCAGGCTGCCAGAAGGCGGCATAGACCCACCTAAAACCCGGCCGACTAAAGCCTGACCGACGATCTTTGCCGCCGCATAGCTGGTCAGATCTGCCCGCGTGCTGCTGCTACTGCTATGGCAACTGACACAGTGCTGAGTCAACAGCGGCTTGATATCTTTCGTATAGCTCACAACCAATGTAGGCTTATCGCTCTGCCCTTTATAAGTGCCCATAAAATACCGCAACTGCTCATCACCAACGTGGGTAATGATGCCAGAGAATGCTCTTTGACCATGATCGATGTAGTATTCCGTCCACAGGTGAAAACCAAGAGCCAAGGTAATCTCATCAGACATAAAGTGATTCGTCACTCGATAGGCGCTATCGCCTTTCATTGGGCCTGCTGGCGTGTCTCGCTCGGCTGTAACTTTTTCAACCAGCATACTACCCGTTTAGAATTTGCCGACGGTCAAGAGCGGATTGGTCGTTGCCGTAACAGTGGCCTTGATGTTTTTGAAGTAGCGGAATTCACCCAGCTCTTTCTCATAGCGAGCGCGATCGGCAATGGGCGAGATAG
>JBGSRE010000832.1:0-6633 GCA_041737755.1 Oligoflexus sp. | reverse complement strand
ATGATTGGGAATTTGGCAGAATGGATGGCAGATGATGCACATAATGCGATTTATGTAGGGCAAGCTCCCTATAAAAACGCTTCGCATAAAAGTCCCGATGGTATTCTGCGTGGTGGTTGGAATAATTATAATTGGAATTTTAATCGCAGTACTTCTCGCATCCGATGTAGTTCCGGCGATACGGGATGCAGTGCTCGTGTAGTTTTTGAAATTGAAATTAAGGAAATGGAAATCGTAAAAGCGGTAACTTCTGAACAACAATCAAGTCCACAAACCAGACCTCAGCCCAAGGTCGAAAAGAAAGTAGACCCAAAAGCAGAGATGGCTTGGAAGCGCCTTTGCTTGTCCATGAAAACGAGAAAAATGAATAGCCCCAAAACCAAGTTGGTGTTGATGCTATCCGTCGCAGGCGTGAATCCAGGAATCAAGCCGGTCAAGTTGCTGACAAAGATAAAAGCAAACACACTAAACAGAACAGCGAGGAAGCGTCCCGCTTTCTCCGGCCCGATAGCATTGAAAGCCATGTCATGAACGAACTCTGCAATTACCTCGACCACCCCACGCAAACTGAACTTGCCGGATGGGGCTAAGTCGTTCTGGGCCGCCATCACCTGACTCCGATAACGGAAGCCAATGATAAGGGTTAAAATGAGGGTGACGGCCGCTCCCACCGCTGGCTTCCAATCATCCATAGCATGCCCATGAACACCAATCGCGTTCAAAAACATTCCGTAATAGCTGATAAAAGTCGCGCCGCCGCTGCCAGCAAAGGCTGGGGATGCCGAGGATCCAACTGCTAAAGCCGCGAGAACTTGCTGCGTCTTTTTTCCCATAATGGCGATACCCTTTATGTCCGGACTGATTCGTAATCTTAAAATGGATGTCTTTACTAACTGATTTTAGCTTTCGTGAACAGCCAAAATTAAGCTTCTGACTTGGGCCCTACCGCTGCTCCTGCCGCCAAGCTCTGCAGATAAGCAGCAACATGAATCCCAGTCAATATAAGCAGGGAAAGCAGAGATCCAAAAGCGAGATAGAAACCAGATAGCTTCCATACGACGAGGAGCAGGTAAAGGGCGCCGGTCAGGCTTATAAACTTCGCCAAGGAGCCTAAACTCAACCAGAGCTTGGCTCGCCGAGAAGTATGACCTTGCACAGCAACCAGCACGAGTGTTCGGCTGATACTTTTCAAAGCCAGATAGTTTAGAGCAAAAAGGACATACCCAGCCACCAGCGAGATGATGGCAGTAGAATCGGCCCATATCTGCGCGACAAGGACAGCACCGACCAAGCCTAAAATCAGCCCTATGAGGCTGTTGCGATCAAGGGTGTTTTTCATGCGACGCCTCTTTTTTATCCCCATCTTGGGACTTTTGAGCCTTCATCAGGGAGCGGAATACGAGATACCAGGAACGGAGAATGAGAATCAAGCCGAAAACATAGGTCACAACCGACCAGTCAAAACTTTTTGGGTAATTCTCGTTTAAATGGCGTGCTGCCCACCAAGCTGCCCCGATATAGAGAAGCGTTTCAAAATTGGCCGCCAAGAGATGGCCCATCTGATGAATTGCTTTCATAAGCCTTACTCGGCCTCCTGTGAGAACGTAAAGCAGCTTCAAGGGGAGCCAGGGTACCCATACTCTGGATTGACGCTCTTCCTACCTGCTCTACGACTGTTTATCCACAGCTTGCTATAAGCTTTAACTTACTGATTTTATACATTTTTATCTATACTCCTTTGACCTTGATAAGCACTCTCTCCCTGTGATACTTTTTCCTACTCTCGTCAGCTACGACTTCCTTCGGAGCGTATACTCCGACGCAACCGAATGCCAGGACTCTTACCTCATGCAAACTCTCTTTCCATCTCACGGTCATGACGCGAAAAAACCCACTGGTGGATTTGAAAGCAATGGCATTGATAGCTGGCAACGCATCAAAGAGACTCTGAAACAGATGCTGCCGAGCCAGGATTTTATTCAGTGGATCGAACCTTTGAAGTCAAAACTTGTGTCCGAATCCGAGATCGTGCTTAGCTTCCCAGACATGAGTTCCTATCAAAAAGTCCTTGGTACTTATATGGACCAATTGGATTACTGCAAAGCCACGTTGGGGCTTCCCGTACTTCTTCGTTTTGAGATTGAAGGCGGTATCAGCGCTGATTCAGATGTTCTCGAGCACCTCAATTACAATGTCCTCAATGATTTGACTAACGTTCCTGATGTCTTTCCCAGTCTGGACAATCAGCATCCAGCGGATGTGCGTGAAGGTTCCAATATCGTCGCACGGGCGTTGACTCTTCAGTCCCAGCTCAATGTCGAGTATACCTTTCAAACCTTCGTGAACGGACCAAGTAACCAGTTTGCTCATGCATCCTGCCTTGCTGTCGCCGATGCTCCCGGCCAAACCTATAACCCGCTCTTTCTCTATGGTGGCACCGGACTTGGCAAGACTCACCTTTTGCACGCCGTAGGCAACAAGGTATTGAAAACCCGAAACAATGCGGTCATCACCTACATTACCAGCGAACGTTTTATGAACGAGCTCATCTACTGCCTGCGTTTTAATAAAATGTGGGATTTTCGGCGCAAATATCGTAACTGCGATGTGCTCCTGGTTGACGATATTCAGTTCATATCAGGCAAAGAGCGGACCCAGGAGGAGTTTTTCCATACCTTCAACGCTCTCTATGAAGCTAAAAAGCAGATTGTCGTCACATCCGACATCTTCCCCCAAGACATCCCCGATATCGAAGATCGGCTGCGCAATCGTTTCCAATGGGGACTAATAGCCGATATTCAGCCCCCCGATATTGAGCACCGGGTGGCCATCCTGATGAATAAAGCAGAAAAGCAGGGAAATATTCTTCATCCCGCCGTAGCCGAATATATCGCCACCCATGCCAAAGGTAACATCCGCGTGCTCGAAGGGGCTTTGCGACGGGTCATTGCTTTTGCAGCGTTGCAGGGCCGCACTATTAACGTGCAGCTCGCCTCAGAGATATTGCAAGACGTTCTGGTGGACAAGAATAACGCCAGCAGCATCTCAATCGAAACAATTCAGAAAATTGTGGCGGAGCATTTCAAACTGAAAGTGTCTGACTTGAAATCCAAGAAGAGGCAACGAGCACTGTCTTTTCCCAGACAAATCGCTATGTTCCTCTCTCGTGTTCGCACCCAATCGTCGTTTCCAGAAATTGGAACGTACTTCGGAGGCAAAGATCACACGACAGTCATGCATGCAGTCAAAAAAATTGAGAAGGACCGCAAAAAGGATCTCGAGTTGCGGGCTCAATTGGAAGCGATCGAGAGAAAGTTAGATGTGATTTCCTAGTGCAGGGGTCAATATGCGCTTGTGGACAAACCTGTGGACAAGCTGGGGATAAACTGTGGATAACTTAGAGACAAAACTTATCCACAATTTTATCCACAAGTTTTCCACAGGCTTGTCCACAGGGAAAAAGTTCGATTATGTGATTTGAATCAGTGCGTTGGCGAGTTGTCCACAGATTTAACCCTCGCACTACTACTACTATTAATAAAAAGACAAACTTTACTTAAAAAAGAAATAGGTCAGCCGGAGGAAAGAAACGATGCGGGTCAAGATCGAAAAAGGACAACTCAGCACAGCGACAGCAAGGTCGCAGGGAGCCGTCTCGGAAAGGAATCTCGCTCAACTGGGATTCCAAGCCAAGGATGGGCAGCTCCATATCGCAGCGGCTGACCGGGTGATTGCCATCTACAATCGCATGGACTGTGAAGTTCTTCGGGAAGGATCTGTCTTCGTTCCAGCCAAGCTATTCTCGGATGTCGTGCGTGAATTACCAGACGGCCAAGTTGAAATTCGTTCCGAAGACAACCAAGTCATCGTGATCGCTGGTGAGAAGCAAGAATTTATCATGAAGCTGCCGCGAGTCGATGATCGGGCTTGGCAGGAGCCCCCTGTTCTCGAAGCATCCAGCGAAGCTCTGCTGCCCACTGAAAAATTGGCTTACGTAATTGATCAAGTGCAGTTCTGCGTTGTGCCTGATTCGCCGCGTAACTATGGATCTGTAGGATTTTTACACAGGCCGAAGGACGATCATCTTCGCTTAGTCGGAACAGATGGATACCGTCTTTCCTATGCCGAAGTGGAACTTCAACTGCCGGAGCATTTTTTAAAGAATGGGGTGTGCCTCTCAAAACGCGCCTTGCAAGAACTTCACCGCATGTGTTCGGAAGGATTTACCGAGATCGCCCTTGCTGTGTCTCAAGATCAGACAACAATGGAAGCTCGAGTGCCAGGTTACCAACTCTTTGTGAGGCTTTCTGCGGTTCGATACCCTAACTATTATGGCGTTCTGCCCCGGAATAGTCTCAGCGCTGTTAAAGTGCAACGCCCCTACGTGCAAAATGTTGCCAAACGCGTACTGCTAGCCTCGGACAAGACCAGAGCTTTGCAGTTGTGCTTTTCAGATTACTCGCTTACCCTAAGATCGAGGACGCTGGGGACCTCAGAAGGACAAGAAAGTATCGCCTTGGCTGACTACGCTGATGGTGAGCGCGAGCTGGCTATTAACGGCAAGTTCCTAACAGATGTTTTCTCGACAATGTCGAGTGACGAGGTGACGATTAATTTCGGCTCGGACGAAGACCCCATTGTTCTGGTACCCTTTTCCGAACCCACCTGTTGCCATTCGATGCACGTCTTGGTTCCCATAAAAGAAAGCTAAAGGATGCGTATGAGCGAGATCACTCCCAATGAACCCACGAGCGATCTGAGTCGCGCACAGGCGCAAACCCGTGGTGAAGAATATACCGCCGACAACATCCAGGTCCTCGAAGGTCTGGACGCCGTTCGTAAACGTCCCGGCATGTATATCGGCTCGACATCAACGGACGGTCTGCATCATCTCGTCTACGAGATCGTGGACAACTCCATCGACGAAGCCATGGGCGGCCACTGCAGTCATATCGAAGTTATGCTGCATTTGGATGGCTCCGCGTCCGTCCGTGATAACGGCCGAGGTATTCCCGTTTCGATTCATCCAAAAGAAAATAAATCGGCTGTTGAAGTCGTTATGACTGTGCTTCATGCTGGCGGCAAGTTCGATGACAAGGCCTTTGCCTTTTCCGGTGGATTGCACGGTGTCGGGGCTTCGGTTGTCAACGCCCTTTCCGAATGGTGCTATGTGGAAGTCCGGCGTGACTCCAAGGTGCACAAGCAAGCCTATCAGCGCGGCAAGCCAGATGGTCCTTTGGAAGTCATCGGCACAACCGATGAGCACGGGACATTTACCTGTTTTAAAGCGGATCACGAAATTTTTGCTGACACCACATTTGTTTTCGAAACTTTAAGCCGTCGTTTGAAAGAACTGGCGTTCTTGAACCGCGGTTTGAGAATTAAACTTTCGGATGAACGCACGGATCAGGTGGCAGATTTCGTCTATGAAGGCGGCCTTGTTTCCTACTGTGAATTCCTCGGCAAAGGCAAAACACCTCTGCACGATAAGCCTCTTTATATTTTTGGCCAGCAATTTCATGAAAGTGGGCAACTCTTGGGTCAGGTGGAGGTCGTGCTCCAGTGGACCGATGCTTACAATGAGAGTATTTTTTCTTTCGTCAATAATATCAATACTGTAGAAGGTGGAACTCACCTTACCGGTCTCAAAGCTGCGTTGACCCGCATCGTCAACAGCTTTGCTGAAACAACGGGTATGCTCAAAACCTTCAAAGAAGGCATCACCGGTGAAGATATCCGCGAAGGCCTTGTGGGGATCTGCTCGATTCGGGTGAAAAATCCTGAATTTCAGGGCCAGACCAAGACCAAGCTCGGTAATGCTGAAGTACGGAACTGGGTTGAGACGATCGTGGCCGAAAAGCTCAGCGATTATTTTAATGAGAATCCAGCCATCGTCAAACGAGTCGTGCAGAAGATTATCGATGCAGCGCGGGCTCGCGCGCCGAGCACGCAGCCGCAGGCCGCGACGACCAGTGTCTGAGAGGCGGCTATGCCACGTCTCGTATGCCGGGTGGCTCCCACCGCGGCCAACGTCGCCATGTCGTTCTGGGACTCGGCCAGCGAAAGCGCAGTGGAGATGAGCGAGGCGATCAGCACCAGCGATCCGGCCACACAGAACAGGATGAGCAGCATGGTCCGGTAAGGATTCTGGAAGCCGCGCTCGACGCTCATGAGGTAGCCGTCGCCCAGCCGGTCCGCCACGGCGCTCTCGACCTCCGGGGAGATGGTTCCGGTCGGCGAGGTGAGGTTGAACGACGTGATCCGGACCGGCCAGCCGAGCCTGGTCGCAGAGTCCGGCAGGGTCCACGCGTCGAGCGGCCCCAAGGATGCTGCCGACCAGATCCGCGGGTCCACCAACACCGCCGGAATCCGGTTGCGTTGGGTGATCACGTATCCGGTGGGCACGCCGGTGCTCCTCGGTGTCGGTATCCCACCCACGATGCTGACCTGGCCATCGTGAACGAGCCGGCGATCGCCGACCAGGATGCCGCCGCTTTCGAGGATGGCCCTTTGGGATGCCGACAACGGGACTCTTGCCGAGATGCTGGACAGGCCCGCCACCTGCAGCGTCACCGTCCCGTCGGCGAACGGTGCGCAGCCGGCGATACCTCCGTTGGGCTGTGGGACTGCCAC
>JBGSRE010000828.1:0-3640 GCA_041737755.1 Oligoflexus sp. | reverse complement strand
TTCTTTGATAGATCCAGTTTCAATCAAGACATTTTTGCTCGGCCACCAATTGACTGTATCAACGACAAAGTGAGTAACCTCCGCCCTTTCCCGATTGATCAGCATATCAACGACATGCCCAAGTTCATCATCAATCGCCTTGATATGATAGCCTTTGACAGCTTTGAGACTTCGCAGGCAAACATCAAAATTCTTTTGCTCGCTCGAGTGATCTTCCTTCAACCGAGAATGGGCCATGGTTCTTCGTGGAAATTCCGTAGAAAATCCATAGTTGCTATACATGGGATATGTCCAGTAAGGGGTCCAAGTATAGTAAGAATGAAGTTCCGACTCGAATTGACGAGAGACTGGCAAATCATCAGATACGGTAGGGGAT
The DNA here is from genome assembly GCA_041737755.1 of Oligoflexus sp. Taxonomy (GTDB): domain Bacteria; phylum Bdellovibrionota_B; class Oligoflexia; order Oligoflexales; family Oligoflexaceae; genus Oligoflexus. The sequence goes on along the minus strand of JBGSRE010000828.1, from coordinate 3,264 downwards.
TTTTTTAGTTGAGCTACTGTTAAATCTGTTTTTAAAATGGGCTTAAACGATTCAGGTATCTCCAGACTGGAAGGAATAAGCAAAAGCTCTTTCCTATCGAGCCAGCCCTCACATGAAACCACTACGTATCGAACCATCCACGTCTTATCATCAAAGTAAATATCGGTAACCTTACCTATCTCACCGTCACTGGCATGAATCGCACTTCCCATCAAACTATTTGCATTGATTATCATTGACACCCTCCTCTTTTATTTTCTACTCGAGCAAATCAACCAATCAATGACAAGCTACTCTCTATTGTCTTAAATTGCACGAGAACGCTGGCTTTTTTAGATACTATTTTCAAATATATTCTATTCACGCTGAGGTGCAGTAAGAAATTGAGTCGCATGGTGGGCTGTTCATACAGATGTCTAATCATTGCTACATTCTACTGAGGAAACCAAACACGCGGCTCCTCCTAAAATTTCTATCCCAGACCAATCTCCATGCCAACACCCGCCCATCAGGCAGTCTTACTGCTCAAAGGACGTGAAAGGCACTGGCTCTGGGAGAGGCGTAGGTTTTGGATGCGGATGTTCAGGGCTTGGATAGATGGGTGGATGGGGAACTTCTGGTACGACGGGCGGAACTCGAATCGGATCTGGCTGGGGAATATACCGCGGGGGATTCGGATCAGTCTCCTGATTAGATCTGAATGGTTTCGATTGCTTAGATATTTTGAACAAGGCATGTTCTCCTTTTCAGTGGTCAGCAACTCAGACTGAGGGATTCATCCCATCAAAGCCCGACAGAGAGATTTAAGAGAGCTGGATCGCCTACAAAAGTCTGAAAATTTCCCCAAGAGTCCATTCCCAAGGAAGAAGTTTCACTGGCAATCGATGCCAATAATATTCAGGAAACCCTTACAAGAAAAATGTACGGACTAAACTGGGAAAGATCAACGGAACCACCAGCAACCTCAAGCATACTTTTGCAAAGTATTCAGAAAAAGGCATTGGATCCGTTCGATCCCCGGGCGGATGGTATGCAACAAGTAACCCAAACCTCTAGGCAGCACATCCTACTTGAGGATCGAGATCGACACTCGTCTCGATCCCCTCTCGATCATTTCATTTTTTCGATTTGGACAGGCGCGCGCTCGAAGCTTTTCCTTGAGGAATTTCTATCACGGCACTGCGCGATTCATCTGGTTCTCCATCGCAGCTCATTCACCAAAACAATGAAAGGCGTTAAGCTTGGGAGAATCCTTTCATCGAGCGATTTAACCAGACAATTAAAACTGAATGTGTTGTTGAGGGTGGCAAAGCAAAATTAGGCAAGCTTGGGACTATCCTGCAAAGCGAGCCGAGGTAGCTGGAGGTGAAAACGCACAGATGTAAACCGTTCCAACTGATTTGGGGACCGAAGCATCTCGAGAGCTTGCCTTCTTCGTTGTTGGTAAAAATGCCTATTTTTAGATTGTCGAGCATGGAACGGATGTCCTGGGTTCTCTGTTCAACTTTTAGCTCGAGGCTGCGGTTGAGCTTCAGCACTTCCTCTCTGTGATGACGCTCTTCAATGAGTTTTTTCTTTTTGATCTGGTTGATTTTGTCACCCAAGGCCATAGATAGCAGAAGAGCTTCTGCCAAACTCGCAAGAGACCAAGAAATCCAAGCGGGTGATCAGATTCGATTTACCAATCATATTCAAAAAGACCTGGACCGTTACCAGTAAGAGTAAGGGAAACCAAGCCAGGAAGTATAATTTGGCAAAATTAACTCCTCGATAGGAGAGGTGGGCTGAAAACCGATCAAGACCAATAGGCTTGGAACAAGACTGAGATTGCTGATGGCGTTGACCTGTTGGATAGGTATGAAAATAATGAGCGATAGGAATATCGGGAAGGCTGCGCAATTGATCTTGAGAAAGCTATCAATATAGCGATTCCTGGCTGTATGAAGAAACAGTCTGGAAAAATGGATTATAGCGCCTGAACCAACAATTTTACAGACTATCGGAAAATTACGATGCCATCCCATGAATTTGAAACCGAAGAATTCCCCATTGCTGGAATAGAGCGAAATAATTGCGCCATGCACAAGCGCGATCGTCAAGGAATACCAGAAAAATGTGGGTCGCGAATGCTGACCCACAAAAAGAAATTGTAGAGAATCATCATGCTGATGGAGCCAAGGAAGAATCCACCATAATATTGCCAGACGCGTTCGACCTGGAAGAATTGTTCGGGATTTTGTAGACTCATGCGTACGGTATAGACGATGTCGCCCTTGACCCGCAAATAGAGCTCTTTCTGCTCCTGTGCGGCAAAACTAAGCTGAAAGGCTGGCATTCGATTGGGCAAAGTCTCATGACTCACCGTGCGTCAGGCCGAACCAAGCGTCTGCCACTGTCCGAACTCAGGCTTTTCAAAAAGATCGGTTTGCAGAACATACGATTCGAGCGATAGGATGATTTTTTGTGGCTGATTGGAATCGTTCTTGACGATAAAGCGAAACCAATTGTTACCGAGAAAGGCACCAAAGGAAGGGAAGTCTTTTGCGCTGCGAATAAAGCCAGAAAATTCGGGGGCGAGGACCTCACCTATCGATGTGCGAGCTTTGGTGTCCAAATAGATATCGATCTGATCGCTAATTTCCAATTGCTTCATAGTCTTGGAATCGAAATCAATTCGACTTTTTGCAGGGCAAGGCTGTGAAATAATCAGCGTCAACCCGCTGATCAAGCAAAACCTAAGAACCAAGGTATGCATCATCGATTTTTTCCCTAGAGCGGATGGCTTGTAAAAACCTTGAGATTGGATTTCGGGTGAATTTTCGGCCGGAACAGGTGTGCCAAGGGTCGATCGCCTTGAGATGGGAACAATGAAGGCGCTATCTGAGCCAGATTGCGGTGCATGCCTGTCTCCTTGGGCGAACAGGGAGCAATGCATCGATGTCCTTCATTATACCAAATTCTAAGCCAAGAGGTTCAGATGGCAGAGAAAAGCCGAGCGGATTATTAGTCGATCTAGACCGAGCTGGGGCTATATTCAGTTAGACTTAAAATAGTTTTATCACCCAAAAGCCAATAGGTGTCCATAGGTCCTTTGCCTTTCACGATGATTTCGCCTCGATGTTCAATCAAAAATCGATCACCAAGTAGTAATGCGGTCTCACTTGTTATCTGGATGCGACCTGGCTCTGAATGACTTTCCATTCTTGATGCGATATTCACCGTATCGCCCCATAAGTCGTAGGCAAATTTGCTTTGCCCAATCAC
>JBGSRE010000790.1:0-3405 GCA_041737755.1 Oligoflexus sp. | reverse complement strand
CTCAACAATTGCTGCCATCAAGGGTGAACGCGATATCGCCGTCGGTAACGTGGTGGGCAGTAACCTCTTCAATCTCCTGTCGGTGCTCGGTCTCTCGTCGATCGTCTCACCTTTAGGATTACCCGTATCCGATGGTGCACTCAGCTTCGATTTTCCGATCATGATTGCGGTTGCGGTTGCTTGCTTGCCAGTGTTTTACGTTGGTTATTCGATCTCGCGTTGGCGTGGCTTTATGTTTTTGGGCTATTACGTCGCCTATACCGTTTACCTGGTTCTGGATGCCCAGAATCACCCCAGCACCCCGGGGCTCGGCTCGGCTTTGCTGTACTTCGTTATACCTCTGACCGTCTTAACTCTGGGCTATATGACTTTCCATGAAGTGAAGTCCAAGCAGAGGCTCAAGAAAAATTAACTCGGCCTAGCGGTTTGGCTAAGGAGCAAGCTCAGTGGATTATGCAGTCAGCAAGAAGTCATCGATCTCTCGATTGAGTTCTTCCGCTTGTGCCTCGCTCAAGTTGAGGAATTCAATGCCAAACCCGAGCACTTTGTCGCCTGCTGTATCCGTCTGATGCCAACGCACGATACCTTCTACGCTCAGGGCCGCGTTTCGTTTGGGCAGCCGGAAGCTCACTTTAAGATTGCGACCGATAGCGATCAGGTCTGCCGATTCTAGAAAAAAGCCTTTGCTGCTGATATTTCTGCAAAAAGTCCCACTCACTCGCTCACCATCGTCAAGTTCAACGATGATGTTGAGGCGCAGTCGAGTGGATTTTCTACGCGGATCTTCTTTCATTTTTTAGCTCGATTTTGCTGGTGATCGATTGAACAATTGCTTCCAAGGGAAGATCAGCTCGACCCCCTTTATTCACAATTTCATGCAGAGTCTCCAAGGCTTTCCCATAGAAACCCTCGCGACAAAAATTTAAAGCCAAGCTCAGAATAGGTCGTGTCGACAGCCAGTAGGAACTGTCTTCGCCTTGCCGGGGAAACAATATTTCATGAATTGTCGTCGGTATGGATTTTCCTTTGAGAACTTCGATAGCAATCGGACGGTGGAATTCCCAGTTTGCTATTTGAAGCATAAAAGTTTCATCGCAGACGACCTGACAGGAGTATTCTTTGGTGATTTTTTCAAGTCTTGCAGCGATGTTGACCACATCACCGATGACGCTACGTTCCAGTTTCGTGTCGGATCCGAAATTACCGCAGAGAACTTCACCAAACGAAATGCCAATCCCTAGTTTTATTTCTGCCGCTCCACGGGCTAGCTGACTTTGATTGAAAGTCTCGAGATCTCGGATAAACTGCGATATCGCAATCAGACAATGACTTGGACTTGCAAAAAGCGCCAGTACACCATCACCGAGATACTTATTCACCTCACCCATATGAGCATAAACCGCTCTATTCACTAGTTCGAAGTAGCTATTGATCAAAGAAAATATTTGATCCAAGTCAGATTGTTCAGCAAGTTTTGTGAAATCTCGCATATCGAAGAAAACAACCGACCGATAAAATTTTTGTGGCTGATAGCAAAGGGGATTCTCCCCTAATGCAATTTCACCGCGAATAGCTGGCGAGACGAAGCTCGAAATAATTTCATCGCGAAGCCGTAGTTCCTGGTTTTGACGAGAAATCTGCTCAATATAGCGTTCTTTTTCTTGGGTACGAATCTTTTCTCTTTCGTTTTCCTGATTCAAACTCATGATCCGAGCATCCTTCTGAAAAAGATCATAACCGACGATGCCAAATGCAATAACGATCACAAAGAGTATGCTGGAGATAAATCCGACGGGATGGCTTTCGGTGATGCGATAGTTCATGAGGAAATCATAGGATCCCAAGGAAAAGATCAGGCAGGCCAAGATGCCTATTTTGGTGGCCTTAGATTTCGCCAAATCCTGCTTATTGCGAACGATGGAAATGCTTTTTACAAACGAGTTGATCAAGACATAGCTGACCAAAGCCATAAACAATGGATGGAGCAAGCCGGCTTTTGGATAGAATCCCCAAGAAAATTCATAGACCCCATCAATGATCTGACGGGTTGAAAGTAAGAGTATCAACAGTATGCAGTAGATGCCATGCAAGCTTTTGGTTTGCTTGGGTGTTCCTAGTAACTCGGCGTAGAGGGTGTGGAAAGCTACCGGCAGATAAAGAATACCCACGTACCCTAGAACCGCAATGATTTCAGCTCGATCTCGCTCTTTTTCCAAGAACAACGCGATCCAAGAGCCGTGCCACCAAAGTGTACAAAAAGCCAGGACAAAAAAGGCTCGGAATAGCTTCGATTTTTTACACGTCGGTACCAGGACCGCCAAGAGCGAGAGCATGATCGAACATGTGATAAGCGGAAAGACATACATGGCGGCGCTTTCTATCCTAGGCTACTTTGGACGGCGCTTTACCCTTGTTGAAGAGTTGATCGGCGGATTCATAGAGTGCCGATGGCAGCTTGCACAGTTTACCGCCTAAAGCACAAGCGATGGTCATACTGCCTTCGCCGGCCAACTGCTGTCTTGTCAGATTTTCAATCTTGAAGCTTAACCCTACACTCATCTGAGTCAGTTTTGTCAGGCTAACTTGCACCTGAATCTGATCGTAAGCAAACAAGGAATTGCGATATTTGAAGGAACAATCTCGAGTGAGCAAAGTGATTCCTGAAGTCATGAGTGCACCGAGCTGATCCCCTAGCAAATAGGCTAAGAGGTCCTCCCGAGCTTCCCCAAGGAAATGGAAAAATTGGGCAAAATATACGTTTTGAAAGGCATTGGTATCGGACAGATAGATTTTGCGTTCATAAACAAAGGCCTTCTCGCGTCGATTGAAACGTCGAGGTATGATTTCCTTCGTTGAAGTCCCGCGTCTTTCTTGGTTTCTTTTTTCCATTGCATGAGACTCCATGAGCAAAAATGATTACCCTGATTCGGAGTCAGATAAAATCCCTTTAGTTATTTGCATATTTAAATTATTTTATTTAACAATATAAGTCTTTTAAAGATTAGCATCAAAGCTTAACTGGAAAGTCCCAAAGCAGGGACTTGGGGGAATCATGCCAAAAATAATTCTTTGGGTCTTATAGTGCTGGCACAGAGAGAAGCACCGTTCGCTCGTTATCTCGAACCTGGTATTCCGTTTCCGAGTTCCAGCTCACCATGGATCCATTGCTAAAGGTATCCACGAAGGGAATGCCGATTGATGCTCTGCAAACGCTGTCATTCTTAATGCAAAACGAATATCAGATCAGGCGGGACTTGCTTAGTTCTTTGATCAAAAATCGACTCAAACTTAGGGAAGCTTGTTCAGCCCATAAGAAGACCTCCCGCTCCCATCCTTGCCTTTCGAAATATCCGGACTCGACCAGAATTGGCTCCGAGCTTAGCCTTCTGCCTCGGCCTGAATTAC
>JBGSRE010000769.1:0-2707 GCA_041737755.1 Oligoflexus sp. | reverse complement strand
GTGGCCGATTTCCCCCGGAAGGTTTTGCGGCATGGCCACCGATCCGACCAACGACGATTGGTGAGCGCTGACGCCATCGCCGACGTTGAACCGCACCAGACTCCGGATGCCCTCGCGCGTCCACGCCCGGAGCTCTAGTTCGGCCAGCGCCTGCGGAGAACTCAGCAGGGTCGGCATTCCCAGCCATTTGCCAATACCAACGAGAACATCGATTAGGTCGACACCATGGAAGTTATGCAATTGAGTGACAATTGAGTGACAATGGTAAAAACCGTGAAAAAGAGAATGATTAAGCAGAATCCAATATACAGAAATGTATATACTTTTTTCAACTATTCACCCATTAAGCATCGCGTGATTTCTTTATCGTCGGTTTTATTGAGACAGGTCGATTTTAACTTATTTTGTTGTGTATTGGAAAGCGCGGGGTGCAGGAAATCCAAACAGCATCACCGCTTTTAGCTACAAATAAATATTCCGGCTAAATTGCCGCAATCTTCCAGCTCTCCCACACGAAATCAGAGTTTTATGAAGCCAGAGCATGTCGATCCTATGGCTCTGGAGACAGGGGATTTTCCTACATTGTGCTGGTTCTGGCTATTTGCACAATGCCCTTCCTTCCAAGCAGGCTCCATTTACGCCCCCTCGGCTCCACTCATCACACACCACCCGCATTTTTACTCCAGCCCGCGAAGGTGGAGCAGCAGGCATGCCTGTATGATTTAGATAACGCGCGATCTGGATGGGATCCAATACCGCCGCAATGATTTCCAGTTCACGCTTGCAGCGGGGACATCGTGAAACATCGATGGCGAAGATCCGCTTTAAGAGCCGCGCCCAGCTACCAGAGGTGACTTGGCTTTTTGGGGATTTTTCTGCGCCTTGCGGCCCTGGTGATATTTTGCGTTTACGCTTGCCCGGGACCAGGATTACTTCTTCACGACGTTTGAAGTTCGGGGCAAACACTCCACTGCAGCATACCAATGGGCACGATCGGGGAAGTATCAAAGCAATCAGCTATTCGATCAGCTCGGATGGGCTTAATGGGATGCCGATGCTGCCATCATTCCAAGAATTTTTATGGGATAGATGCCTGCGAGCGCTTGGAAAGCCTCCAGGTGTTTCCCCGCCTAAGCCTATGGCTCAAACGATAAGCGCGGCCTCCTAGGCAATGAGCCCAGTATTTTCATTGATATCGACCCAAAAGTCCTTAGGCAGGCTGAGCACAAACTGAAAGACACAAACGCCGGCGCCGTCGGTGTATTCCAAAATCTCAAGACTGACTTTGCCACCAATATCTTCAAGGTTCCTTTTCACCGCGTCCAGCCCAACGCCGCGACCAGAAATTTCTGACACAGTTTTTGCCGTGGAAAAACCTGGTTGAAAGATCAGTGGCGTCAGCTGATCGGGATCCAGCGAATAGCTCCACTGATCTTTTGCAGCTCTAGGATGTTATCTCGTACCAATTTCATGTCGAGCCTAACGACGTTTTCCTCGGTATCACGCCGGAGCTTATGACGATTGATCGAGTGGTATTGGTTCAGAGTTTGTGCAACTTGATTAACATGATCTCCAGCCAGTGCCATATTCCATTCGACTTCACCCTTTTGTACCAGGGCATAGTACTGTTCACAGTTGTGGGCCACTGAAGTCATATCAACAAATCCATAGGTTCGAGCCGCACCTTTAATCGTATGCATATTGACAAAGAGCAGCCGAACTGTGTCAGGATCAAAGATCTTTGCTTGCTGAATAAGCCGCACACTCTCATCGATCATATCTTTGGCAGAGCGATGAAAGATTTGAAATTTCTCCGTGCTAACTTTTTAGCAATCGAGCAATGATTTGCATATCACCCTGAACTTGCTTATTTCTTTCCTCGAGCTCCCTCAGGGTCGTGACATCCTTGATAGCCAGGAGCATTTTCGCCACGGTCTGGCTTGATTCATCCACGACGGGCTGCCAATCCAATTCAAGAATTTTCTTGCCTTGAAAGACGACTAACTTAGGCAGATTGTCCACATTCATATCGAAGGCCAGGGGATCTTCTCCAACCACCGTGCAAAGCACACTCATCACATTGTCTTGCTGTTCCTGGGTGAGATCAATCTTTCGCAAAAACAAACTAGCAATATTCTGTCCCGAGGGATTTAAAACAAGACCGCCTAGGAATGGCGGGAAGCGTGCAGGGCTAGCGATTGATTGTTTGAATGAGATCCTTTTTGAAACTCTTGGCATCTGCCGTCGTACAAACCTGAGTCATTGTTCCGCGATCCGACAGGATAGTTTGTCCTGCGAAATAAGGATCGAAATTCCTGCGCTCCTTACCATCCCAACGTAGCCTGCTGAAGACAGGCAGGGGATCGCCGTTGGTTCGCTCGGAATAGGCGACGATGACTTCAAGCGGTAGGTCTTTGTAGGTGCAATACTCAGGATGCATGGTCACAGCCGCTGTCAGGGCATCCCAAAAATAATACTCACCTGAGTCTATGAACCATTTGGTTTTATCGAGAATTTGACTGAAGAAGCGGGCGCCTTCGGTTTTGGCCGCGCTTTTCATGGCGGCGGCATCCTCTGGCATGACCTTGACATCGTTAGTGCCATCGAGAGTGACCAGAGTTACGGGCACACCTGATTCCAGGACTTCACGCGCGGCGATTGGATCGATTAGAATATTCCATTCCGAATTTTTGTTTTTATATTTGTC
>JBGSRE010000704.1:0-8104 GCA_041737755.1 Oligoflexus sp. | reverse complement strand
GACGGCGAACCTTTGCCATCATATCCCACCCCGATGCCGGTAAAACGACAATGACCGAAAAACTCCTCCTCTACGGTGGAGCTATTAACCTAGCAGGTACGGTGAAAGCCAAGCGCTCCAAAAAGTTCGCAACCTCGGACTGGATGGAATTAGAAAAGCAGCGCGGAATTTCGGTGACCAGTTCGGTGATGAAGTTTCCCTACAATGATTGCGAAATGAATCTGATCGATACCCCGGGTCACCAGGATTTTTCTGAGGATACCTATCGAACATTGACTGCGGTTGACAGCGCTTTGATGCTGATAGATGCCGCCAACGGTGTCGAAGAGCAGACCAAGAAACTGTTCGAAGTCTGTGCTCGCCGCAAAACGCCAATCATGGCCTTTATCAATAAAATGGATCGGGAAGGTCGTGAGCCTTTTGAACTTCTCGAGGAAATCGAAACCACTCTTGGGATTGCCGTAACTCCAGTCACCTGGCCGATTGGGATGGGGCCGTCTTTTCGGGGCGTCTATCACCGTATTCACAATCAGCTCCTGATCTATGAAAAGGGAGCCGAACGTTCTCGGCCGGTCCCTTTGAAAGGATTGAGCCTGGATGCGCCCGAAGTAGTGCAGGAATTGGGCGCGGAGCTGGCCGAGCAATTGCGCACGGAAATTGAATTGCTGGATGGTGCGGGAGAAGTTTTCGATCAGCAGCGCTATCTTCAGGGTATTTTGGCTCCCGTCTTTTTTGGTTCAGCCCTGAATAATTTCGGGATTGAGCCTCTTTTGGAAGCCTTGGTGACAACAGCCCCACCTCCCATGGCTCGAGAAACTCAGGAGCGAGTGGTTGAGCCGAATGAAGAAAAATTCACGGGTTTCATTTTTAAAATTCAAGCCAACATGGATCCCAACCATCGCGATCGCGTGGCGTTTATGCGGATTTGCTCGGGCTATTTCCAAAGGGGTATGAAAGCTCATATCGTCCGCTTGGGCAAGGAACATCGCTTGGGCCGGCCGACTCAATTTATGGCCCAGGATCGAAGTCTGGTCGATGAAGCCTTTGCTGGTGATATTGTTGGTATTCACGATCCAGGTATCTTTAAAATAGGTGACACTCTAACTGAAGGAGAAGCCTTGCATTATACCGGTGTGCCGGTGTTTGCTCCTGAGCACTTTTGTCGCGTGACACTGGCAGATCCGATGAAGTCTAAGCAGCTGCACAAAGCCTTGGATCAGCTTTCGGAAGAGGGAGCAGTGCAGGTTTTTCGACCGATCTATGGATCCGATCAGATCCTCGGGGTGGTTGGAGTTTTGCAGTTTGATGTCGTGCAGTATCGTGTGCAGCATGAATATGGAGTGAAAGTTATCTTTACCCGTTTGCCCTATGGGGCAGCGCGCTGGGTCTTTTGCGATGATGAAAAAGCTTACGAAGAATTCGTTCGGGCCCAAGCTCATGTGATCTGTTTGGATCAGCATGAACAGAAAGCGATTTTGCTCGAAGATTTGTGGCGCCTCAAGTTTCTGAAGGAGCGCTTTCCCAAGGTCACCTATTCGGCAACGTCAGATAGTGTCAAAGCAGATTGATTTTTTGATCCCATTCAAAGAAGAAGGCACCGCGATCGAATCGGTGCCTTTTTTGTGAGGAATGGGGGGCAGGATTTGCAAGAATTCACGTCAATAGATTTTGCGTGCTCTTGGGTGAGAGAAATGCAGGCGATGATCGCAGCTGTCAGAAACTACGGTTTCTTCGACATCAATAAAGCCAATTGTTTGCCATTCTTTGCTGCCAAAGCGAGAGCCTTTACTGGCGACTGAAATATCGAAGCGCAGACCTTGCGGATAATGATCGAGGTTCAATTCGTCACGAAAGTCGCTTTCGTCCACCCGTGGGATGTCAGCAGCGCCTTCTATTTTCATCCAAATGGGTGTGACGGCTTTTTGTCCTTCAGCAAGACCAAGTTCGCTGATGGGATAGAGTTCGCGAATCAATGCCGTCTGGAGATTGCTACCTTCTGCTAGCGGAAAAGCACGTACAACCGCCAGACCTTCCAGACTATTGAAAAAGACCGTCAAGCTTGGTGAGATAAGAATAATGTCGTTCGTGTTGACCGCATCAAGAAAGTGCTTTTTGCGAGTGCCGCCCAAGTTTTCTATGGTAAAAAAATTGGCTGTCTTGAGCGGGCGAATGTCAGATGCATCGTCGGTTGGGTAGATTTTTCCGGCAATTCCAAATGCCCGGTTTTGGTTGGATTTGGTGTTGCTCAAAGCTGTCGACGCCCGGGCGATAATCATGGATTTGGTGCCCGTGCTAAAAGCGCCTGTATAGGGGTTGTCTTGAGTAATGTTCCAGCTTCCTTTGATACAAATGCCATTAGGGTGAAGCAGCTTATCAAAGCGCGGAAGGGTATCACTTTGTTCGGATAACGTACGTTTAGAATTCTCCAGCAAAAGGTCTTTGAGACCACTGAAGAACCTTGAAATTTTAACCTCGTCCTGAGGTAGGGCCGCGTAAGGATCAGAAGCAACCTGACTCCAGACTTCACTATAGACCGAACCTTGGTAAGGACTAGGGCTCTGCGCAAAGGAGTACCCTGACAGCAGAGTCCCACTCAAAAGACTAAGACTTAAAGCAGTTTGGCGAAGCGTCTCGGGATAATTCATGACGGGAATCCTCTCTTCTTAGCTGTGTTTCGAAACTGTATTGCCTGTCCTTTATAGGACGCTTCGCCAGCAGATGTCACCATTAAATTGTAAGCAATGTAATATTATGCAAGTTAAAAGGCACCTCCGTCTTCGAAGACTTAGTAGAATAACGAGCTATAAAAAGAGACTACGTAAATGGGGTTAGTTGGGCTGAGTTTTTTAAGGCTTCCTTATCGGAAGCGGAAGTGAAGTGCGCCTGAAAGAGCCAATGCTGAGGAGTATAACGCTGAGTAAAATGCAGAAGGCAGCCAAGCCGTAGCTGGCTTTTATTTCTTCACCCAAGTAAAAATGCGAGAGACTGGCGCCGATGAGAGTCTGCAAGCTAATAAACCCGCTCACGGTGCTGGCGGGCAATGTTTTGAGTGCCCAAAGATTCAAAAAGTAATTGATGACCGTTGGACCGCTGATGATAAAGATGATCATCCAAACCAACAATTTGGGCTCCGGTGCTACAGAAGAATTAAGTGGAATAAGGGCTGGGCTGTGCAAGAAGATTTCATAAAGAGGAGCCCCAGGCTGTTTCCAGAGGAAAAATCCGATACTAGCAACCATCAGTAAACTCGTCCAAACCAAGGCCCAGGAAAACATATGGCTGGTAAACATCAAGGCGGGTTGCTTGGCGATGTGCTCCCGGGAGATAACCAGATACAACGCATAAACAGCAGCCGAGATCAAGCAAAGCAGATTACCAACAAAAGAGCTGTGATCTAGACCCTGAAAGACTTGCAGCAGCCCATCGCCAAATAGAATAAAGACGCCTGTTCCACCCAAGAGAAGAATACCGGCTTTGCTCCACATAAATGGTTCTTTACGAAGTAAGACGGCAAAGAGGTAGGTGAAAAGAGTGATCGAAGGAACCACGATGACAGCGGCTACAGCCGAGGTCATGGTGAGCGCGAGGATAAGCAAAAATTGATTGAGCGAGATGCCTAGCAAGGACAATCCAAGGTAAACCTTTGGCGACGAGGGTGTGAAGAGGCTCTCTTGATTTTGATACTTTCGCCACAATCGGAAAGCTATTTGAAAAGTCAGTGCTCCCATCACGCTGCGTATGGAAAATAATGCCAGTGGCGTGAGAGTGGTCAGGGTCAGTTTTTGAGCGATGGGCAATATTCCAAAATTAATCTGGACGAGAAGAAGAGCAAGCAAAGCGATAGACATAGCGAAGATTCCAAGCGAAAGACAAACGGGTATCCTTGAACCAGGCTCTTTCTACCTTCTTTCGATCCAGGCTTCAAGTTGCACTTGCTTGGAACGGCCCTAAGAAGATCGGCGGCCTAGGGAAAATTTTACAAGAACAATAAAAGGCCGGAAAGGATCCGGCCCATGACTTGGTAAATATCTAGAGTTACTGTGGTTTTTGTGACTTCGCATAGTCGAGAGACTGACGAATGATCTTACGGTGGCCAGCTCCTGTGACTGCTTTGTTGGCGAGGTATTCCTTGCAAATGCTGATCAGTTCATCCCAGCGTTGGGCGTCGACATAGAAACTGAGCAAGGTATTGAGTGCAGCATCACCCTGCTCTGATTTTGGGGCTAGCTTGATGAGTACATCGAATCGCTTCATTGCCTCTTCATAATGACCAAACTCAAACATAGTTTGAGCTGCGGTGTAGAGTGCGGGAACATTCTGCTCATCTTCGGGCCAGTTCTTAAAGAAGAAGTCAATTTTTTCCACCAACAAAGCTTTGCTTTTGGTGAGTGGGACTGGAGCTTTGGCCTTACCAGCCTCAGGCAGTTTGGGAACTGGCTGCGTGGCATCCCAATTTACGCTGGCAATGACGAGGCTGTAAGCGGCATCCTTGCGATGCTCGCTCTTCGTATCATTGGCGATTTTGGTCAGGAGTTGAATGGCCTGTTCAGTCTCACCATTTTGGAAAACCAAAAGAGCATAATTATAGCGTGCATCATCCTGAGCGTCGCTGTTTGGGTACCAATCCATGAAAAGATCAAAGTAGCTTTTGCTGATGACCATCAGTTTAGCGGAGTCATAGACGGCTGTGCCTTTGACTTTCGGGGGCGGAGCGGAGGCCATCTTTTCCGCTTCCTGCTGGATTTTGGTCGCGGTGAGAACGAGATGACTGGAAAGCTGTCTTTGGCTTTGTTCAATCAACACAGTATCGTCTCGCCATTCCTTCATCCATGGACTCTCGGGATCGAAGAGACCTCGAATCTTCTTATAAGACTCTAGGACTTTATCAAAGCTTCGGGTTTGAATAAAAAGTTCGATCTGGCTCATGAGATGATGGGGCAGATTCCGACTTTCCGATTCCTTGGGCAGATACTCAGCGAAGGCGGCCTCCGCAAGCTTAGTGTCACCATCCCGCACCGCATCCACGGCCAAATAAACGAGGTAAATCTGATAGGCCTCTTTCGGCTTATTATCTTTGAAATACTTCTGGACCTCTGCTTGAGGCATCCTAAGCTCAGCGAAAACCCAGGCTAGGTCAACGGCAGCTTCTTCTTTCAGCTTGAAAAGAGGTTTGTAAAAATCCCAATCATCCATCAATTTCAAGCTAAGGCGAAGAGCTACGGCAGCTTTTTCTAGAACTTCTTTTCGCTTGGCTGCATCCTTTTCTTTCTGTGATCGCATGATATGGATCCAGGCGAGCTTATATATGGCATAGGGCCTGATTTGCGTGCTCTTGTTATCCATAATGGTCTTCAGCAGAGCTTCAGATTTTTCATAATCTTTCAGTTGAAAATAGTATTCTGCTAAAACTTGGTTAACGTGAGGCATAAACGCACTGTTAGGAAAACGCTTTTTAAACTGATCCAGAAATAGGAAAAGATTAGAATTTTGGGTGCGGGCTAGGAGCCGAATCAGAAGATACTGGCTATAGTCGGGTTCGAAGGTAAAGCTGTTCACAAGATTTCTGGCGAATCCAAGTGTTTTGAGCGAATGAGCTTCGATATCAGCTTGCTTGGGGATTTTGTTGCGAGCGGTAGGATCCTGAAGACGCCATTCCTTGGATTTGAAGTACATGTCCCGTTCGGCCATCATTCTTTGATAGCTAGAGATTTTAAAGGAAGTTTCGACCATTTGCTTGGCCAAGAGATAGCCGCGTCCACTGCTCTCTTTACTGAGATCGATAGACTCCAGATTTTTAAGCTCTTCGAGACGCTTTTCTTGGTCTTTTTTGAGATCATCAGGGTCATCGTTTCCATTCAAATCCGAAAGAAAATCTTCGAAGTCTTCAAAATGTGGGGCTGCTGCATAGATATCCTCGGACCAATGCCTTACGTCAGGCTTCAGGCGGTCCGAGCGAAGAGATCCACCGAATAAGGAAGAAGCGATCAGTCCGATAACGATGGTTTTCATGTTCAACTCATGAGGAAATCATTTTATTGGAAAATAGTCTTTTCATTATGCCTGAAGTTCTAGGCTATGAAATATATAGAATGATGGTCGGCGTGAGCGCGGGATATTAATGCTATAAAATGTTTAAATAAAATCGTGATTATTGGAAAGGTGCCAAAGCTTCCTGTGTTTGGAAGCCTTGGTTGAGGGTGATTTAAACGCTGAGCCTTGGGCATAGTGCCTAAAGCAAGGGAAGCTCCCTCTATAGCGGTACTCCGTTTAGAGGGAGAGGATGTCACACGCGGACTTCCGCATCACGTGCCCAACCGGCAGCGTGTTTGATGGCAGCCTGCCAGGAACCATAAAGTCGCATGCGTTCGCGTTCGGGCATACTCGGTTCGTAATGCACATCCTTTTGCCAAAGACCTTTAAGAGCGTCTGTATGCGGGAAAAATCCGGTGGCCAAACCAGCGAAATACGCAGCACCCATAGCCGTGGATTCCAAGCAACGTGGGCGGACCACAGATGCAGCTAAGAGGTCTGCCTGGAATTGCATGAGATGGGGATTGGCGGAAGCGCCTCCATCCACTCGCAATTCCTTGAGAGGAATATGAGCATCCGCACGCATAGCTTCAACGACATCGCGGGTTTGATAGGCAATCGCTTCCAGAGCAGCTCGGGCGATATGTTCGCGACCTGTTCCTCGAGTCAAACCGATGATGGTGCCGCGAGCATATGGATCCCAGTACGGAGCACCGAGGCCGGTGAAGGCGGGTACAAAGTAAACACCGCCATTATCCGGGGCTTTTGCGGCGAGTGCTTCGACGTCTTTGGAGCTGGCAATGATACCCAGACCGTCTCGCAGCCATTGAACGACAGCACCGCCGATGAATACCGAACCTTCCAGGGCATAGGTTGTTTCTTTACCCAGTCGCCAGGCTACCGTTGTCAGTAGTTTGTTTTGTGAAGCAATGGGTTTACTGCCAGTATTGAGCACCAAAAAGCAGCCTGTTCCGTAGGTGTTCTTGATCATACCGGGTTCCAAGCAAAGTTGACCAAAAAGGGCAGCTTGCTGATCACCTGCGACGCCCGCGATGGGAGCTTCATGACCAAACAGATCCTTATCCACGGTGCCGTAAATCTCACTCGAAGAGCGAACTTCGGGAAGTAGGGATCGCGGCACTTCGAAAAGTTCCAGCAGTTCCTGATCCCATTCGCCTTTGTGAATATTATAGAGCATGGTGCGGCTGGCATTGCTCACGTCCGTTGCATGCACGCGGCCTAGCGTCAATTGCCAGATCAGCCAGCTGTCGATGGTTCCAGCTGCCAGTTCACCTTTTTGCGCCTTGTCACGAGCTCCCGGAACTTTTTCCAAAAGCCAGCGTATTTTCGTGGCAGAGAAATAGGCGTCAATGATCAAACCTGTTTTGCTTTGAATCAATTCCGAGTAGCCTTTGGCTTTCAATTGTTCACAGAAGCTGGCCGTTCGCCGATCCTGCCACACGATAGCATGGGCGATAGGACGACCGGTTTTTCGTTCCCAAATGACGGTGGTTTCTCGTTGGTTGGTGATGCCAATCCCGACAACTCGATCATTGCCGCTGAGCTTCTTGAGAAGATCCTTCACCACGTAGGATTGAGATTCCCAGATTTCATTGGCATCATGCTCCACCCAACCCGGCTCAGGGTAGATTTGACGGAATTCCTGCTGGGACATGCCAGCAACTTGGCCTTGGGTATCGATTAACAGAGCGCGGGAGCTCGTTGTGCCCTGATCGAGTGCTAAAAGATAGCTGTTTCCGGTTGCCATCAGAGTGCCTCCTGAATGTCCTTTTTCAAATGAGTTGCCTCGTTTGTAGCGTGTTTTGTGGAATCGTGGAAGTTAAAGACGAAGTAAGAGGACGGGGCGGATGGGTGGTTTTGGTAAGTTCGCAGATGCCGGAGGTGCCGCGTGGTGGTACAGTGCGCTGTGCAGGACAGGCGCGAAGCAAGGGGCGGGCGGGCAAACGCCCAACTTCATCATCTTCATCGCCGACGATCTTGCGTGGCACGACGTCGCGGCCTTCGGCGGGCCGACGAGCGCCGCCACCCCGCACCTGGACCAGCTGGCGAAGGA
>JBGSRE010000622.1:0-2673 GCA_041737755.1 Oligoflexus sp. | reverse complement strand
CAATGGAAACGCAGGGACAATTAATGATCGAGTCTCTGAGTTACATTCGGTCTTCGCGGATCCGGATGTAGATGGTATAATGTGTGCCATTGGCGGCATTTCCTGCAACCAAGGCAGTGGCCGAGAAAGCGGTTCTGGATGCAAACAGCCCCGAACTGGCAACGGTTGCTCTGCGTCCCCACCTGATCTGGGGTCCGGGCGACAATCACATCATGCCTCGCCTGCTGGATCGGGCCCGACAAGGCCGTTTGCGTTTGATTGGTGAGGCTGGCAAAAAAGTTGATGCCGTTTACATCGACAATGCCGTGGCCGCTCATCTTTGTGCCATGGACCGCTTGCATCATGGCTCATTGATTGATGGAAAGGCTTATTTTATAAGCAATGATGAGCCACTGCCCTTGGAAGATATCATCAATTCCATTCTCGTATCGGCCGGCCTGCCAGAAGTAAAAAAGCGAATTCCGGCGAAGCTGGCGTTTGGCATTGCGACTCTTCTAGAATATAGCTACAGCTTTTTTCGAATAGCTGGAGAGCCGCCTCTGACAAGGTTTGCAGCCGCCCAGATGAGCACCTCGCACTGGTATAACACCAGCGCAGCGAGGCAGGAGCTGGGTTATCAGCCGGAAGTCAGTATGAAAGAAGGTTTTGCGAAATTGAAGGAAGCCTTGCGAACGTGAAGCAGAGGCAGGGCCATACCGCTACCTCACCCTTTCTTCATCCTGATTTTTCTAAGCTAAATTTCGCCTTCATAGACAATTCCCACCGACTGATTTCGCGAGATCTGTTTCGGGTTACCAGCGGCTTCTAGGTAGTAATACTGCCAGCCGATACCAAATCCACCGAACAGATTTTTTAAGCCAAAAAAGGCCGTGGCTTCCAAACTGCCATCTGGAAGATTGGCAAAGCTTTTTCGTTGCGCAAGGTTTTCATTCGGTAGCTGTTCGATGGCGAGATCCAAACCATCCTTTTGCTGAGCCTTCAGTATGTATTTAGCGCTAGCAGATAAGCCCAGGCGCCAGAAGATATGCATCGATGCCAAGGCTTTGAGATAGCTCGTCTCCAGTTCGGCAAATTTTGCAAGAGGGGCTTCGGCCGGATTACGAGCCGAGTACTGCGTGACCGTCAGGCCAGGACCAAAATCAAGAGTGGCTGCAAAAAGTGAAAATGCCACTCGACCATGCAACCAGTGATCTAGCTCTTCAATACTCGGTTTACTTTCACTCTTGAGGGTGACCGTAAACGAAGTAAGCGTATAATGTGCAGAAAGAAAGGGCAAGATAAGGACCGCGAAATCGTTGACGATGCGACGCGATGCGAGGTCGCTGAAAATATCTTCATCATGCAGGATTTGGCCTTGACCGAGATCGAGGCTGTAGCGAAAAGATTGATAATAGAAGCGTCCCAGCACCCCATACCAGGATCGCTGAAAGCCAGAACTTTCTGTTTGATCCAAAGCCGCGCCTTTGATTTTTTCGGTTCGATTGCCCCAGGTATAGTGAGCATAGGGCTGAAGGGTTACTCCGGGATTGCCAGGAACCAGGGGAATGCCTTGAACCCTTGCGCCAAGACCGATTTCGGAAGATACGACATCGGTAAGCACATCATTCGTCTTGGTCTGTTGGGTCCGAACCCCGAGAATAGGGCCGATTTCGAAGTCAAAGGCCTCGGTAGGCCAGTCAGGAAAAAAGCTGGAATTTGGAGGGGCTTCTTTAGGTTTCACAGCCTTTTGAGCTGTCTGGCTCCAGGCCATTCCATTGCAAAACAAGACCAAACTCCCAAGACTCAGTCCCAGCCAACGGTAAGGTGCTGCCATAAAGTTAGGCTTCCTTTTTTGGTGAATTTCCTCACCCCAGCATAAAGGAAGCTTCTGCTTCCGGCTACTGCCACCTTACTTTCGCCTTTCGAGGCCTAGACCGCCGCGGCTGATGCATGGATGCGGTGGCCGGGTTCCCCTTTCGTGACTGCTGCTCCTACCTTGCACCCAGCGCTTGCGCATCCTTCACATAGAATAGAATCTCTTTGGGAAAAATCAGCGAACCATTGCCCAAGTGATTGAGATGGGCCAGCTCCATCCAGCGAGCCGTCGTCCCATAAAGTTTCTTTGAAATCGTCCCCAGGGTATCGCCGGAAGCCACCAGGTAACGTCCCATCTGTTCGCCGCTGACTTGAATCGGTGCGCGCGCGGCAAAGACCGAGCCTCGGACGCCGACAGCAAGGCCTTCGGCGGGAGCGAAATCATTCCCAGCGAGGGAGTCGGCCGTCACACCCAGGACCGTTTTAGCAAAGAGGGGTTTGCGTCTTGCTGTTTGAGCTATTCGAGGCGAGTTCTGCTGATTGAAGTGCTCTCTTTCCAGCATCTCGGGCACGAAAATCTGGGTTTGACTCATGGCGAGGTCCATGCGGCCGAGTTCCAGATCCATGGACTCTTCCATAGCATCCAGATTCGCCCCCCCTCCTGCCAGCAGCTGGGAATCACGTTCCTTCAGCCATTGCAAAGCCTCTTCGGAAGCCAGCTTGGGCGAGGGCAGTTCGTCCCCTGGCTCCTCTTGCCAAAAAGCAAAACGGCTACTGACGAAGTCATCGTCGAGCAAGGATTTCTTTATCGATTGGCAAGCACCAGCCATGGACAGTAGGCTGACGAAGAACGCAAAAAGCGCAGTACTTTGGATCACA
>JBGSRE010000602.1:0-3871 GCA_041737755.1 Oligoflexus sp. | reverse complement strand
TGCAAAATTTGTAGCTTCAACTAAAGAATCATGCGTTCCTGTGTCAAGCCAAGCTGTGCCACGGCCCAATATTTCACAATTTAAGGTTCCTCGTTCGAGGTACACTTTATTTACGTCGGTAATCTCCAGCTCACCCCTTGGAGAAGGCTTGATGCTGTGCGCTATATCGATCACGTCATTATCATAGAAATAGAGACCCGTAACTGCATAATGCGAACGAGGGTGTTCGGGTTTTTCCTCGATACTAATGACCTTACCGGCTTTATTAAATTCTGCGACACCATAGCGTTCCGGGTCTCTGACCCAGTAACCAAAGACAGTGGCTCCCGTCGTTCGCTCGTTGACATCGCGCAGGGACTGCGTGAGCCCATGACCAAAATAAATATTATCGCCCAATATGAGGCAGGAAGGATCCCGGCCAACGAATTCACGTCCGATATGAAATGCTTGCGCTAAACCTTCCGGCTTCGGTTGCTCGGCATAGCTAATATTTATTCCCCACTGCGATCCATCACCAAGCAAGCGCTGAAACTGCGGGACGTCCTGAGGCGTGCTAATGAGCAAAATTTCCCTTATTCCACTCAGCATCAGAACCGAAAGTGGATAGTAGATCATAGGTTTGTCATAAACAGGCAGCAGCTGCTTACTAACCGCCAAAGTAAGTGGATGCAGGCGGGTGCCTGACCCTCCGGCTAAAATAATTCCTTTGCGTCGCACGGCTATCTTATCGGTATATTGCATGAAGGGAGGCCTTTCTGATCTCAATTAATAACACCTAAACGTTCCAAACGATAACTACCATCGAGAACTCGCGAGCACCACCCGGCTCGATTATTTACGTACCACTCGACTGTCTTTCTGATTCCCGTATCGAAATTCTCTTCCGCTCGCCAGCCTAACTCCGACTGAAGTTTGCTTGAATCTATTGCATAGCGTTTGTCATGACCGGGGCGATCCGTTACATATTCAATGAGACTGCGTCTTGACTTGACCTGCGGCAGGGGTTGTAGCTCGTCCAGTATATCGCAGATGCTGTGAACAACTTCCAGGTTTGTCCGCTCATTGTGACCACCAATATTATAGACTTCGCCGAGGCGACCATTGTTCAATACAGCAAGGAGTGCCCGCGCATGATCATCCACGTAAAGCCAATCGCGAACATTATCTCCTTTGCCATAAACTGGTAACTTTTTGCCTGCCAAAGCATTGAGCGTGACGAGTGGAATAAGCTTTTCGGGAAACTGAAAGGGTCCGTAATTGTTTGAGCAGTTGGTCGTGACGACTGGGAGGCCGTAGGTATGGTGCCACGCCCGCACTAAGTGATCGGAGCCAGCCTTACTGGCGCTATATGGGGAGTTCGGTTGGTAAGGGGTATCCTCGCAGAAAAGTCCTGAAGCTCCCAACGAACCGTAAACTTCGTCTGTTGAGATGTGATGGAAACGAAACTGCTTCTTGCGTGGCTCAGGCAAATCGGCCCAATATTTTCTAGCCACTTCCAAAAGATTGAATGTGCCCATAATGTTCGTCTGAATAAAGGCAGCAGGGCCATCAATTGAACGGTCTACATGGGATTCCGCAGCAAGATGCATAACACAGTCAGGCTGATACTTGGAAAACACGTTTTCAATAGCTTCAAGCTTACAAATATCAGCCTGTTCGAAAGAATAATTCGCATGCTTACTTATAGACTCGAGAGATTCTAAGTTCCCAGCATATGTCAATTTATCAAGATTGATGATGTGATATTCACCGCTGGCGATGGCTAGTCGAACGACAGATGAGCCTATAAATCCAGCGCCACCGGTAACGAGTAATTTTTTCAAGCTTCACTCCCAAAAATCTCATATGGCGGTCGCGATCGTTTCGACTCCATAAAGTCTGCGTCATAAACTAGATAGTTTGAAGATATCGAATTTAAGATTGTTTGAATAGTATTTATGGTTAAATTGAATGACATTTTGTCGCGGCAAATGGGATTACTACCCAGCAAATCGTCAATCCCTTTTAACTACGTGACTACTGTTACGACATGATCAAAGTGGCGGTAAATCAGCCCAAACCAGGAGATATTTGACGGGTAGAAGAATAAATTCTGTGGCTGAGGGGTCTTTGAAACTTGGGAGCTATGGATAAATAGTCGATGGGTTTGAATACAACGAGTGAATCACAAGGGGCCACTGTGTCATTTTCTAAAGTCAAAGCGCTGCAATCCCAAGCACCTACTAGGATGAAAATCAGCCCAAGCCTCGCTATGACTTTTGGAGTCTGCGCATTTCTGTACTTTCTTCGGGCACCTGAGGCTTATCTGCATGCCAACCTATGGGCCGAAGATGGATCTGCTTTTTTTCTCTTTGCCTATAACGAACCTAAACTAGAGACTCTTATTTTGCCGAGTGCAGGTTATCTGCACCTCATTCCTAGGCTTCTGGCGCTCGGTGCTACTTTCGTTCCAATCGCTGCAGTCGCCGTGGTCTTAAATATAGCTGCAGGAATCTTCCAGCTCCTGCCCATTCTTTACATGCTCTCGCATAGATCCAATCAACTTTTACCAGACATGCGCCAAAAGATTGCGCTTTCTCTCGTTTACACCTGTCTCCCAGGAACCTGGGAATCGCATGCTTCAATAACGAATATTCAATGGACCCTGCCAGTTCTCCTCATTCTGCTTCTGTTCAGCGAGGCGCCTAATAATCGGTGTGTTCGTATATTCGAATGGATACTCGCTGCACTGGCATCGACCAGTGGTCCTTTTGCGATATTTTGTCTTCTTGCCTACGGAACCTGCTGTGTACTTTGGCGGCGATTTTATCGCAATGACGTCGCTTTCATTCTCCTCATTGGGGGTATGATACAAACTTTTTATATCCTTCACTCCGCTCGAATGGCGACTTCCCTTCCATGGACTCTCATTCAATGGCCTGAAGCGATTCAATTAACCTTGCTTAAGTCCTTTTACTACTTGCTCTTTGGAATGCACGATTTTAGCAAGCACTTACCCAATATGAATCTATTAAACACTTGGATCCTCTATATTCCTGCACTGTTTGTTACCCTGCTTGTCATTTTCGAGATCATTCGCCAGCGACAGTTGCTAGCCATTGCGCTCTTAATCGTGGGGGGAGCCGTAATCTTTTCATTTGCGAAAAGTTCGCCCAACCTTGCTGGAATATTCCCATTTCCTGATCAGGCTATCCGCTATTTTTATCTTATGCAGGCAGCTTTTGCGACGAGTATGGTTATTCTAGCTTGGGGAACATCTGCCTGGAGTCGAGCTTTGGCGAGAGTCCTCCTGCTTTCTATTCTGATCATGGCCTTACCAAGTGATTTTCACAATGTGCGGGCACAGCCACCACTACCAAGCTGGCGAGAGCAAATCGAGGCGAAATTTCATCCTCTTCCGCAAGGAGGAATAGCTACGATGCAAATCCATCCCATGGGCTGGGAGTTTGGTTTGGTTAAGCGAGGACCATAAAGGATTTTGACCCAACCCCGATTTTCTGGACACCTCCAAACTTCTGGGTGTAAAACATAGGGAAAAGGAGCTCCGTCATGAAAATATCACGATTCTCTGAAGAAAAGATCATCTATGCCTTGAAGCAGGTGGAGAGCGGCACTGAACTGACCCCATTTATCCGGACAGTCTGTATAATCAATGTTTGATTTATGGAGGTCCGAACGATGGCAAAGAAAAGACAGTCCAGGAAGAGTTATCCCTTAGAGCTGAAAAGAAGGGCAGTGGAGATGTCTTCACAGGACGGAGTTACCGTCAGCGAAGTTGCCGACCAGCTTGGCATCTCGGCTCAGCAGCTCTCACAGTGGCGATCTCAGTTGCTGTCGGCGGGGGATGTAAAGCAGGTTCAGACGAAGCTGG
>JBGSRE010000601.1:0-11771 GCA_041737755.1 Oligoflexus sp. | reverse complement strand
TGCAAAATTTGTAGCTTCAACTAAAGAATCATGCGTTCCTGTGTCAAGCCAAGCTGTGCCACGGCCCAATATTTCACAATTTAAGGTTCCTCGTTCGAGGTACACTTTATTTACGTCGGTAATCTCCAGCTCACCCCTTGGGTTTTTTTGCTTTTGCGCCGGATACAGAGGAAGGTCTTCTGAAGTCCGCGCTCACGAGCCTTATCGAAGCCCTGCCGAATGCTTTGGGGCAGTCCACAGTCGAGTTGATTGCACCGATGAATGGCAACACCTGGTTTCCCTATCGGATTCGAACCGATGAGCATCCCTTGGTTTTTGATTGGGAACCTCGCCGCAATCCCCTCCTTCTAAAACTTCTGAAAGAAGTGAATTTTAAAGTTCACTCGCACTACCATAGCATCGCTTCCCAGGGACTTAAAAAATTTCAGGAGTATCTGAAAAAGGATTGGACCAAGGTCATTTCGCGAGGTATCGAACTGCGTTCCGCAAAGCCGGCTGATTTTCAGGGCCCTCTTTTGGCAGAACTGCATCGCTTGAGCCTGGATGGATTTGCCGAAAATCCTTTATTTGTGCCTATTTCATTCGAAGCCTTTGCTCACAACTACCTGTATGGGAAAACGGCTCGGGAAAATTTTCTTTGTACCGCTCATGAAAGTGATGGGCGCTGCATCGCCTATGTGCTGTGTTTTTTGGAACCGGATCCAGACGGAGCTAGGAAAACTCTGGTCTTGAAGACGGGTGTTACCGATCGCTCCTATCGGCAGCAGGGGCTTTGCAATGCGCTCATTTATGAAGTGTGCCGGCACCTTCCCTTAGATATCAGCGATGATTACCTATCGGCACTGGTCTATCGGGGCCTCAGCAGTGAATCGTTTTCAAAGCATGGTGGAGCTCTTTGGGAGCATGAATACATCCTCCTCTCCCACGCGTAGGTGGGGACTCCAGCTTAGGACTGGACAAGGCCTGAAGCTTGTCATACATTTTTATGGACAACGGCTTTGGGAACCATGCCATGCAGACTAGCAAGCCTCTTTTTTTAGACTCTGAAATGGATGCCGTCCATCCTTCGCTGCTTGAGCGAAAGATTGTTCATTTTGATATGGATGCTTTCTATGCCTCGATAGAAATTCGCGATGATCCCAGTCTGAAGGATAGGCCGCTGGTGATCGGTGGCTCGCCCAATTCCCGAGGCGTCGTGTGCACGGCCAGCTACGCTGCTAGGAAGTTTGGAATCCGTTCGGCCATGCCCTGCTCACAGGCGGCGCGACTCTGTCCTACAGCGGTTTTCCTTCCACCAGATTTTCCTAAGTATCAGCAGGCCTCGCGGGAGATTCGGGCAATTTTTGCTCAATATACCTCCTTGATTGAGCCCCTCTCTTTGGATGAAGCCTATCTGGATGTTACCCACAATGCCCAAGGCCTGCTTGCCACCAAGCTGGCGAAACTCATGCAAGAGCAGATTCATGAGGAATTGAAGTTGACCGGTTCGGCTGGGGTGGCGCCGAATAAATTGCTCGCCAAAATTGCCTCCGACATCAATAAGCCGAAGGGTTTAGCCGTGATTCTGCCGCAACAGGTTCGGCGGTTTATGGAACACCTTCCTCTGAGGCGCATTCATGGGATCGGTCCAGCCAGCGATAAACGCTTGCAGCAGCTGGGTCTCGTACTTTGCCGTGATGTCTGGCAGCGGCAAGCTGGAGAATTGGAAGCTCAACTTGGGAGCATGGGCCGCTGGATCTGGGAGAGGGCTCATGGCCTCGATGATCGGCCGGTGGAAGTCGAGCGGGAGCGCAAATCACTCGGCAAAGAAGATACCTTCCCGGCGGATATTCTGGATTTGGATCAACTGATCGGGGAGCTACGAGCGATCGCCCGTTCGGTTGCGGAGGCGCTGCAGAAGCGTTCGCTCAAAGGCAAAACCATAACCGTCAAATGCAAGTATGCGGATTTCAATCAGGTGACGCGCAGTCAGTCCCTGCCTCTGGCCACGGACGCAGTCGAGATTTTGCAAACGGTGGCCTGCGATTTGCTGCGACAGACAGAAGCAGGGCGAAGGCGGGTGAGACTTTTGGGTGTGAGTGTGGCCAACTTTGAGGTGCAGGCCTATGAGCCGGGACTGCTCCTGGATGAAGATTCTGAGTGAGCGATGGGAGTCCGCCCAAGCTCTCAGATCTCAACGAGGTAAAGTCCAGACAGAATCGGTTGACCAGCCTGCTCGCGCAAAGCTTGGCATCGAAACGCCCGCAGTTGCATATTCTCCCCATGAATACAACTCAGCACATAGGCAAAACTATGCTGAAAACGCCCGGTAACTTGGAGCGAAGGCCCACCCGAGCCGGTCTGGTATTCGGTGGACATCAGCAGAAAAGCCGGTGATGCAGCCTTTTTTCGAACGCATGCAAAGAGCGGTTCAAGCCGGCCGAAATAGGGAACCAGATCGGCTGCAAGAAAGAGTTCGTAGCTGTCCGCCGCTTGAAGCAGCTCGAGGCAATCCCCTGCATAAAGATGCCGATAGAGTTTTTTTTCAGCAGCATGGGCCAGCATCACGGGTGAAAGATCAAAGCCATCCACTTCGGAAACGAGATGATCAAAGGCTTCTATGCTACGACCAGTTCCACAACCCAGATCGCAGGTTTTGAACAGCCGATGGCGGGTGGGGGCATAGCTCAGTAAGAGACTACGCAGGAGCTCGGGGCCAAGGTATTTCAGAGTCTTATTCATGTGCTGATCATAAGTGGGCGCATACTGATCGAACAGTTCCACCACCATGGCAGCGGGTGTACGATCCGGTGATTTCCCATCCAGTGCAGCCAGAAAATATTGGGCTGTCGGGTCGTCCGGGGCGAGTTGCAGCATTTTCTGATAGCAACGTCGCGCATCCTCGTGCCGCTCGCTGCTTCGATACAGTGAAGCAAGATTGCTCAGGATATCGATATCCTCTGAGTTGATGCGATGGGCCAACTCATAGACGCCGATAGCCTTCTCGGGCTGACCGATGGTGCGCAGGAGATTGCCCAAATTGAAGCAAAGGTCGGCGTCCTCGGGATTCATAAGGATGGCCTGACGGTAGATCCGCAATGCTTCAGCCAAGCGACCCGCTTTGTGCAATTGGGTGGCTAAGCGCTTCCAAGACATTCCATCGCGTTTCTCGCCTTGTTCCATCATCTCAGAGCTCCTTCGTCCGTTAGACCTCCATTATAGCCCAAAAGGATGTCATCAACTCTGACAGGGGTGCTAAGAATTCGAACATACAGCAGGGAAGGGGCTCTAGGAGAAATAAATATTATTAGCAATTCCCATATGTTATTTAAGTGTCTTAGCATTCTTACCGAGGATCCCTATTGGTCTTCGTTTTGCTTATTCCCCTTTGTTCCCACGTTTTTGTTCCTGTTGTTTCTAATGCTGAGGTGGATCATGCGGAATCGGATTGGCTTTTGCTTGCTCCTGCTCGCTACGTTTATACCGGCTGAAATCATTCTTGCACAAAACGCATCATCGCCCTTTATGCAACGCATCAACGATCTGAAGGAGCGCCAACTGCCTCCTGCTGGTTTTATTCATTCACTGGAAAAACAAAATGATCCAAAATTCGCTCGGGCCGTCTGTTTGCATAGTGGCAATCGCCGGGCGGTCTGCCAGAATAAGTTAAATCCGACGGTGGGCTGGGCCCTTTGCATTCTGGCTGGACGTGCGGTGGGAGAATGCAATTTAGCGAAAATGCCCAGCGTCGGTTTTGGTCTTTGCATGGCCGCCGGGCGGGACGTTACGGATTGCAATTATGTTCAAGCTAGTACGTCTGGATACGGCCTCTGCATGGCAAGCGGACGCAGTTTTCACGAATGTGCGGCTCCAAGCCAACCCTCACTGGCCTTTGGCTATTGCATGGGTCGCGGTGAAGATGTAAGCAACTGCTTGAGCCTTGGCTACGCACAAACAAAATAACCTGGGTACAGAATTGAGCATTTCCTTTAATGACGATGTGCATCACTACCCTGATTCCACACTGTGGCTGGTTACTCAGGAACCTGTGTTGAATGAGTTCGTCTGCTATCTGAAAGATAAAAAAGAGCGCTTTCTGCGCGAAGGTTTAGGTGGTCAAGAATTAGTGGTTTCCCGCAGCCAGTTGGATGAAGTCCGCCGGGCCTATACGCGGATGATTTGTAAGGGCGAGGAAAAGCTCCATCGGCTTTGTGGTTTGCTCAGTGACGAACTCTTTCATGCTCAAATGCAGATGAAGAGTGTGGTCATTGCTCAGCTTCCTGGGACCGAGCAAAGACTCAAACTGATCCAGGATATTCAAAAGTCCGAAGTTTATAGTCACACCGACTTGGACTTGGGCAATTGGCTTTTGGAAAAACTGCGTTACCATGGAACTCAAGGGTGGGAACGGCCGAAGTTGATCGCCAATTTCGTCGAATATCAGCCTTTGAACCGCAATCCTTACACGATCAATAAGATGATTTCCCGGATCAAAGCCGAAGAAGAAATCTGGTCAAAAGTTGTCGATGAGATTTTTGAACTCGACAAGCTGGTGAACCAGGATAAAAAATTGCGGGAGTTGAGTTATTTTATCAAAGACATTTTCGGCATCAAGATCGTGGTCGATGATGTGGCCTGTATTCAGGATATTTTGGATGCTTTGGAGGGCCTGAGCTGGGGCAGTGAAACACTGGCTTTGCATGGTGTTTCTCATGAGCCATCGACGCAGAAGCTGAGCCTTGTGGAGATTAAAAATCATCTAGGCGAAAGCCAGCAGAAACAAAGTGGATGGCAGGCCATCAAGGCCGTGTACTCCTGGTGGAACAAAACCTTTGAAGTTCAGGTTCAAACCCTGGATGTCTACTTGCGAGAGCAGGAATTGCTAACCAGCGAAAGCCATGCAGCGTTCAAAGAAAAGCGTGAAAGAGTCCGGCAAGAGGTTGCCGATCATCTGCCACTGTTTGGCTTTTATCTGAAGCTTTTGCGTTGGCTCTTCATTAGCCCTGATGCTCCACCGCCGGAATTGGAAGGCATTCACATCATCATAAAAGATCGTTAAGAGTCTTGGTTCTTTCGCCTTGGCAAACAACGTTCTCACTTTCTGCTTCGGGACCACTCCTTAGGGCAAGATAATCCTTGTATATTTTCATGGCCTGGGCCACCATTACGGCTAATTATCCCACCGGAGTTCTCTGGAGGAAAAGGGCTAGCCATGACACATGCCATTCGCATCGAATCTGTTTCAAAAGTTTATCCCCTTGGCAAAACAGAAGTTAAAGCCTTGAGAAATATAAATTTAAGCATCGATGAAGGTGAGTTTGCGACTATCGCCGGACCTTCAGGTTGCGGAAAATCGACGATGCTCAACCTGATTGGCTGTATGGATACGCCGAGTACGGGCGAAGTTTTCATTGATGGTCAGCCGATCTCCAAACTGTCCGACAAGGATCTGACGCGACTGCGCATGGAAAAGCTCGGCTTTATCTTTCAAAGTTTCAATCTCATTCCCGTCCTCACGGTCTATCAGAATATTGAATTTCCGCTGCTCATTCACGGTGGTTTTAGCGCGAAAGAGCGCGTCCGAATTATCGATCAGCTGATCAGCGAGGTCGGACTGAGTGATCAGGCTCGACAGCGTTCGAATGAACTTTCCGGTGGGCAAAGACAGCGAGTGGCCATTGCCCGAGCCTTGGTGACTTCTCCGCGTATAGTGCTGGCCGATGAGCCAACCGCTAACTTGGATTCCGCCACCGGTGACAAGATTATTCATTTGATGAAAGATATCAATAAGACCCACAAAACCACCTTCATTTTCTCAACCCATGATCCGCAAGTCATGAAACAGGCCAGTCGCATCATTCGGCTCAAGGATGGCGAAGTCGTCGAGTCTTGAACTCGCAAGAAGGAGGCTTGAATAATGAGATTGTTGGAAATGATCAGCCTGATCATGAAAGTGGCCTTTCGCAACCTATGGCTTTATCGAGTCAAAACACTTGTCGTCGGGTCGTTGCTGGGCATGGGTGCTTTTCTCGTGGTCATGGGGATTTCGCTGCTGCGCGATGTCGAAGGATCGATGCGGGATAGCATCACCGGCAGCGTAGCGGGTCATCTGCAAATCTATTCCGAGAAGGCCAAGGATGAGCTAGCCTTGTTTGGCGGCGGCTTTATGGGTCGGGCGGATATTGGCGAATTGTCGGATATTATTCCCTATCGTGAGATCATCCTGCAGCATCCAAATGTTGCGGCTTTTATTCCCATGGGCTTGGATATGTCGATTCTGGGCCGTGGCAACGAAATGGATGAAAAGCTTGATGCTCTGCGCGCGGCTTTGAAAGGCGGCGATGAGCAACTGATTAAAAATCGTGTGGATCAGATGCGCTTTCAGCTCGAGCAGCTGAAAAAAGAGGCCGTCGAGCAGAAAAAACTAGTCGCGGATGTTCGGGAGATTGAAGAAAATGAAAAGCTTATAGAGCTTGCCGAGGCTCCTGGCTTTTTGGACGATCCGAAGGGAATCGACGAGATCAAGTTGCAGTTTCTGGAAACTAAAATCGCGCCGATGTCGGGAGAAAAGTCACCGATCTATTTGAATTATCTGGGCACCGATATCGAGTTGTTTCAAAAAAATTTCCCCAAATTTAAGATGGTCGAGGGGGAGATACTGCCGCCGGGTCAGCGGGGAATTTTGCTGGCTCATAAGGCCCGTGAGGATCTTCTGAAAGTCGTTGTCGCACGCCTATTTGATAAACTGAACAAGCGGGTTGTCAGGACCAAGATCAAAATCGCCGGTGATCCTGAAAATGAACGCAATGTGGCCGATCTCACCCAGCAGTATGGTTCTATCATCAGTGCAGTGAATCGCGCTCAGGCCAGTGAACTATCCAAAAAACTAAGCGACTTTGGTATCAATGGGCCCACAGCGGAGCAGGATTTGATGACTCATCTCATCAACCAGCTGACTGAGTTTTTGAAGGTAGACGATAAGAACTTCCTCTCAAGGTACCAGTGGTTCTATCAGAATATTGCGCCCCTGATGAAGCTCTATGAAATTTCACCGGGTGAAACAATTATGCTGAGGGCCTATACTCGCAGCGGTTACATCAAGAGTTTGCCGATTAAAGTCTATGGCGTTTACTCCTTCGACGGATTAGAAGATTCCGATCTGTCCGGACAAATGAATATCGTCGATCTCATCAGCTTCCGCGAACTTTATGGCAAGATGACCGAATCCTCGCAGAATGAGTTAGCTGAAATGCGAGCGCAGGTCGGCGTGAAACAAGTTGATGCAGCCAATGCCGAAGATGCTCTTTTTGGTGAAAGCAGTCAGGTCGAGATCGAGAGTCGATCTTTGGAAGCTAAGGTCCAAGCCGGTGGCGCTGTGGAACCAACGATCAGTGTGAAACCGTCGATTGCCGAAAGCTTCAATCTGGATGAAATCACTCGTGGACTCGCCTTGAATGCGGCGATTCGTTTGAAGGATCCGAAAAAGCTGGAAGCCACTCGAAAGGATTTGGAGTCAGCATTCAAGAGCAAGGGCCTCGAGGTCCGGGTTGTTGATTGGCAACAGGCCTCGGGAATAATAGGTCAGATGGTGAATATTGTCGGACTCGTCCTGTTCTTCGCCATTTGTGTCATCTTTCTTGTGACACTGGTGATTATCAACAATTCCATTATTATTGGGACACTCAATCGCTTGCGAGAGATTGGTACCATGCGAGCTATCGGGGCTCAGAAATCCTTTGTTGTCGGCCTGTTTTTGGCCGAGACAGGGATCACCGGTCTGATCGGTTCATTGTTCGGCACGATCTTCGCGACCATTCTTCTCGTCTGGCTATCCTATGTGGGCATTCCGGCGATGACTGATGTCGTAGCTTTCTTCTTTTCAGGTCCTCGACTCTATCCGCAACTCCGCTGGGCGGTGATTTTAGTGACGCCGATCATAGTCACTCTGATTGCCACCATTTCATCGATCTATGCCGCGCGCCATGCTGCTCATGTGCAACCGGCTGAAGCCATGCAAGAGAAGGAATGAGACATGCTGACCATTCTCAACATAGCCTTTCGAAATCTGATCCAGGCCAAACGAAGAACCATTCTTCTGAGTTTAGCCGTGGCAATCGTGGCTATGCTTTTTCTGTTCTTGCGCACTGTTTCTGCCTCAGTCAGTGAGCGCATGATCGAGTCCGCGACGACTCTTTCTGCGGGGCATGTGAATATCGGCGGATTTTTCAAATCACGAAAGAAGAATGCAGCTCCCATTCTCTCCGAACGCAGCAAGATCCGAGACATGGTAGCCAAAGCAGTGCCTGATGCGGTCAGCATTATCGATCGGCATCGTGGCTGGGGCCGGGTCATCAGTCCAGCTTCCTCGATCAATGCCGGGATCAGCGGAATTATTCCGGAAGAAGAATCACGATTTTTCAGCAGTCTACGTCTAGCCAAGGAAAGCGAATATAGGAAAGGTGGCAGTGATCAGGTTTTTGGTCGTTTTGAAGACTTCAAAAAGCCTAATTCGGTGCTGCTCTTTGCCGGCCAAGCCAAGAAGCTGGAATTGCGGGTGGGCGATTCCCTGACGGTCGTGACGGAAGCTTCCGGACGGCAGGCGAATACCGTGGACCTGGAAGTTGTTGCCATTGCTTCTGATGTAGGATTTTTGAGTAACTTTAACCTGTTTACTCAAAGGCAGACTGTCCTGGATCTCTATAAAGTGGGTGACGATACCACAGGCGTAGTCATGCTCTACTTGAAGTCGATTGAAGATGCACCAAAAATTATGGAGCGTCTTCGTAAGACTTTTACTGACGCAGGCTACCAGGTGATGAACCATGATCCTAACCCTTTCTTTTTCAAATTTGAAAAAGTAAGTGGCGAGGACTGGCTGGGCCAGAAGATCGACTTAACGATCTGGAGCGACGAGATTTCTTTCGTCTTATGGATAAGCGACGCGCTGAATGCAGTGTCCTTTTTTGTGATTGGAGTTCTCGCCGTGATCATCATCGGTGGCATTATGAACGCGATGTGGATGAGCGTGCGGGAACGCACTAAGGAGATTGGCACCATGCGCGCCATCGGCGCCAAGAAGAGCTTCATCGTTCAGATGTTTGTTTTTGAGGCTCTGTTGCTGGGATTGATTGCCTCTTTGCTTGGAGTGGTGCTTGGCTCTTCGATTATTCTCCTGGTCAATAGTCTCAATATTCCGATTGGCAGTGATGGGATCCGCCTCTTTTTGATGGCTAACGAATTGAAGTTCGTCCTGCATTGGAGTCAGATCCTTAGCACCTTGGTCCTGTTTTCTTTTATCACGGGCTTGGCGGCGCTTTTCCCAGCTATTAAAGCCGCCCGTATGCGTCCGGTGGAAGCCCTGATGCAGGGTAAGTAAACTTTTGCATGGAAAGGTATTCTTATGAAACTATGGCGAAATTTAGGCCTTGGAGCCTTGCTGAGTTTTACCCTTGTTCCAGCCAAACTCTGGGCTTTGGATGAAGCCCAGTTGAAGGAACTGATAAAACTGGTGGATGAACGACAGAGAAGCAGCGGCGACTATAGTTCAGTCGTATTTATCGATCAGAAAGAAAAGGACGGCAGCACCAAAGCGTTCGAAGCTCGCGTCTATCGGCGTGATGGGGATGATAAATGGATGATCCTCTTTACCAAGCCAAAAGCTGAAGCTGGCAAGGGCTATCTTAGGGTAGAAAAAAATCTGTTTCTCTATGAGCCTTCTCTTGGCAAGTGGGAGCGGCAGACAGAGCGAGCCAGCATCGCTGGGACTAACAGTCGTCGGGATGACTTTGACCAGTCCCGTCTGGCTGAAGAATATGATGCTAAATTTGTTGGCGATGAGAAGTTGGGTAAATTTCCGGTGCATCGGCTGAAACTCACATCGAAGCCAAAAGTCGAAGTCGCCAGCCCTATCGTCGAGCTTTGGGTGGATCAAGAATCCAAGAACATTTTGAAGCGACAGGAGTCGGCGTTGTCCGGCAAATTGCTACGCACAACCTACTATCCCGGTTGGGACAAAATGTTCAGTAAATCCAAGAATGGCGATGTTTATGTCCCCAAGGAAATTCGTGTGTTTGATGAAGTAGAAAAGGGCAATAGCACGACGGTCGTTCTGCGCGATGTAAAGCTAGATCCCTTGGATGCTAATATCTTCACCAAAGCCTGGTTGGAAACCCAAAGTCGTTGATTACGGGGTATTTTATGCGCAAGTTCGAGCTTCTACTCTTGGCCACTCTGGGTCTGGGCAACCTCGCTCAAGCGCAGGATAGCCGTGATGATGAAATCTTTGGCGATACTGCCAAGCCGTCGATTCCGGCAGCGGCAGACAAGAGCGCTAAAGCCGATGGGTCAGCTTTCGAACAGCAAAGCAAGGCCCTCATGGATACGCTGCAAATTGGTGGGCGTTTGGAAATTCGTTCGCTCAGCTCCCAAAAAGAACAGCAGCGATTGCAGGAAAGCGGGTTCGCCCCGTCTAAGACGGCCGACATCTACTTCGATACAAGGCCGACAGAGGAGTTGCGGGTGTTTCTTCGCACTCGACTCACGGAAACGCAGAATCTGGTGACCAACTCCCAGGGCCAGACCAAGCCGATCAACGTTTTCAATCAGCAGATTGATGAACTCTGGTTCAAATGGGATCTGGCTCGCACGGTATTTTTAACCTACGGCAAGCAGCAAGTGAAGTGGGGCAGCGGAACACTATGGAATCCTACTGATTTTACCTCGAGCGAAACTCGGGATCCGCTTGATCTTTTCGATAGAAGACTTGGTCGAGATATGCTCAAGATTCACATTCCCAATGAAAAAATGGGATTCAATTACTATGCAATCCTGCAGTTCAATGAAGCTGCTCGCACTGATGATATCGGTTTGGCATTGCGAGGAGAATTTGCATTTTTGGGAATGGGTGAGTTAGCTCTAAGTGCTCAAACACGTCGAGGTGCTGCGCAAAAGCTAGGGCTGGATGTTTCCTCGGCTCTCGGACCCATCGATGTGAAAGTGGAAGCAGCAGGAACAAAAAGGCAAGATCGTACATTCTATCGTGATGGACTTTTAGAATCGGATCAGCTGATCGTGCCCACTGCCTATAAGCAAGACGATAAGCTCTTCAAGCAGATCATGGGCGGTGTGCAATACGCTGTTAAATATAGTGATGATGATAGTATTTATTTTGGTGGCGAGTATTTCTATAACGAACTGGGCTACCAGCAGCGTTTGGAGGAGATTTTCTCGCTACTCCTTGGGCAGTCTCAGAGCCTCTATGCCGGTCAACGCTATGCTGGTGGATACATTCGATTGCCAAATCCTGGCAGTTGGAACAAGACATCTTTCTTCCTCACCGCGCTTAGCAATCTCAGTGATGAAACAAGCATTGCCCGACTCACCGGAACTTGGTCAATAGCCAACTATGCAAGCTTCGAGACTTATATCAGTCGCTGCGCTGGTGAATATGGAGAGCTCTGTTTCAAAGTTCCGCAAAATTTAAAGGATCTAGCAGCAAGCCCCGATTTTGATCCTGTGCTTAAAAAAATACTAAGTGAATTGCCGACCGAGCGAACGTTATTTACCGCTGGTGTGGGCCTTAGTATCAATTTTTGAAGAGTATGGGATGAGTCACGGTCTCATCCCGTCTATCGCTTCTTCCCACATATTCTTGTTATAGACTCTGCCTAGAAGGATCCAATCAAGCTTTTTAGATGACCTTGGCGCTGGAACCTGTGTGGCCTTCTAAAGTTTGTAGCCAGCGACTAAGGTGATTTCATCGCGAGTTGACTCGAGGGTCATGTACTTCAAAG
>JBGSRE010000545.1:0-4727 GCA_041737755.1 Oligoflexus sp. | reverse complement strand
GGATCGACACGCTGAGCTCAAAGCTCCGGTCCCTCAGCAGCCTTTATGCTGTCGGCGAGACTAACACGGCTAAATGTGGTCGTGGTGCGTCTTGTCAATGTCTGACATGCCTCCGCGGTCTGATCGAGCGGAGGTGACCCTTGTTTGATTCTGCCATTTTCCAATCCTTCTTCCTT
This sequence comes from Oligoflexus sp., assembly GCA_041737755.1. Lineage (GTDB taxonomy): Bacteria > Bdellovibrionota_B > Oligoflexia > Oligoflexales > Oligoflexaceae > Oligoflexus. Next base: position 4,551 of record JBGSRE010000545.1, on the reverse strand, counting down.
GTGCTTGTCAGTGAGATGGGTGACAAAACTCAACTGCTGGCTCTTGTGCTGGCGGCTCGTTACAAAAAACCTTGGACCATCATGGCGGGAATTTTGCTCGCCACCTTGCTCAACCATGGCGTAGCCTCGTGGACAGGATCGTGGGTCGCGAGCTTCGTTTCGCCAGAGACTCTGCGTTATATTTTGGCAGGAACCTTTCTTGTTTTTGCAGTATGGCTGCTCATCCCAGACAAGGATGAAGGTCTGCGATTCAATGATCGGTTTGGTGCCTTTCTTACGACTACCATTGCATTTTTCCTGGCAGAGATGGGGGATAAAACTCAGTTGGCTACGGTCGCCTTGGGAGCCCGTTTCGATGCTCCTCTGTCAGTAACGGTGGGTACGACTGCGGGTATGCTGGTGGCAGATGGGCTCGTCGTATTCTTGGGTGAATCCATCACTCGAAAGATCTCTATGCGCTGGATTCATATCTTTGCGGCGCTGCTTTTTGCAGGATTTGGTTTGGCTCTGTTCTTGAGTTGAGCAATCTTGATAGGAAGTTTATGCCAATCCACCAGCACATACCGGGAAGATGCCAAAGCGATAAACTTCTTGCAAAAAATTCCAACGTCTTACGGCCAATGAGAGAAAAGCCAAAACTTCGCATGCCTCGCCAAGGCCGAATTTTTTGCTTCGATCCTCGGGCGATGTTACACAAAATGGATCAATTTCTTATCTTGCGTCCCACTCTACACCCGCATAAAGCTCTTGATTAGCATATCCTCTGCCTGTCCTACCATGGCTTCATAATTCGCAAGTCGCTGTTGGTCTTCCATTTCAAAAAAGCAGGCGAGAACACCATCCAGCATATGCACCCCCACCTTTGACAACCAACGCGGATCCATGGTCCGAAACATAGACTCCTCAATCCCTCGCGTGATGACAGCATCAGCCAATTCATGGCGTTGCTTCTGAAAGGAATGCCATCGCCCCGCTAGAGCCGGCGATAGATTGCGAACATCAACGAAGTGTTTGCTGGTCATGATCACAGCTCCGACCTTTGCATCCTGCAGATGATACGAAAGATAAAGCTGGACCATCGATCGGAGGCGAGGCACGACCGCCAAATCTCCTGGAAGATCTGCCAAATGCTGAGTCAGCGGTTCATAGAAACGCAAATAGACCAAAGCAAGAATTTCATCTTTGCTTGAAAAATGCTTATAGACGGTGGCCTTGGCCACTCCACATCGATAGGCAATTTGCTCGAGACTGACATGAAATATGCCCTGCTCTGCCGCAAGAGTCAGGAAAGCATCGAGCAAATTCTCCTGGCGAAGAACTCCGCGTGACTGCTTTTTTGCTTCAGAAACGTGACTGCGAGTCATGTCCTGTCTTGCTCCTGTCAAATATTTGATCAGATGTTAGGCTGCCCCCACTCTCAGAAATCTGTCTTCTCCAAATTATAGCATAGTTTCAACCCCTTACAGACCAAACTCAGGCGGCTTTGAATTTGCATCTTTGGCGAAAGGTGACCCTTGGTCGCTTTTCGGAGGATTCCCCTCTTTCCTTTAACGGTCTTGTAAAGGTTTGTTCATGAAGCAATCGCCAAACTTTTTCATACTCTTCCTTGGTCTGACTTCTTATGGAGCAGCCTTTGGTCAATCCATCGCTGTGGAGGATCTGCCAGGTTTTATCAAGCAAAACAACAGCAGCGTGCAACGAGCGGCGGCCGATGTCGACAGCGCCAAAGCCGATCAGGATATCGCGCGGGCTGAATTTCTACCGAACATCTCTGTGAAAGCAAGTCAGACGCGCACGGACTCAGCCATCCAGGTGGATATACCTCAGCAATCGATCCAGCGCACGCTGCCCAATGGAGCACCCTTTCGTTTGGATATCGACCCTCCCCCACTGACTATTCAAGACCGCGACCTTACTAAAGCTCAGCTCCAGCTGATACAGCCCCTTTATTTGGGCGGGAAACTGACAGCACAGGAGCATATTCGCTCGGCTGATTTTGCTATCAAGCAGGCTGAATTTATCCAAGAACAGTCGCTCCAGCTCGGATTCGTCTTGCAGCGCTACTTCCAAACTCAGTATGCCGAGGAGCTGCTAGAGATTCTGCAAAAACTAGATGCTCATTTGCAGAAGATCGATCGACTCACCCAGGATCTGATTGCGGGTGGCGCTCTGCCTCGCGCGGCGCGTCTCAAAACAGAATCGGCAAGGGCAGAACTTCAGGCCAAGATCCTCCAGGCTGAGGCACAAAAAAAGGTCGTTTGCCAGGCAACGCAAAGTCTCCTCGGTGCATCGAGCTCTTGCCAATTCAAGAGCTTGCTCAAACCATTGCCGATGCCGAGCCAATCCGGGGAACTGAAGCGTTTAGCCGGCGATCAGCGCGCGGAATTAAAAATTCTTCGGTTCAATGGCGAAAAAGCCGAGGCCATGCATCAGGCTGCGACGGGTAGTCTCAAACCCAGCGTGTTTGCCTTTGGCCGCTACGAGCTTCTTCAGGATCAGCTCACGGCTTTGGAACCGAAATGGGTGGTTGGAGTTAGTATGGAATGGACCCTGACCGCAGGCCTCAAGGCCATTCCTGAGCGACACAAAGCGGAAACCTTACGGCAGAAAGTCGAAATCGCTCGAGCCCAGGCTCTTCGGGATATTCCCCTGCAGATTGATCAGTATTGGGCCCAGGCCTCTGGGGATTTAGCAGCCTTGCAGGCGGTTGAGCAAGCCAAGCGAGGAGCTCAAGAAACTTTGGAGATCAGCCAGCTGCGCTACAGCACAGGCGATGGATCGCAATTTGATGTGCTGCAGGCCTATAGCGAACTAGAAAAACTATCGATCCGGCGTTTGGAGCTACTCGAGAGCTACAATCGCTCGCTTATCAGTCTGTTCCAAGCCGCTGGCGATACTGCTCTCTATATCAAACACTATCAATCTCAACCATGAGGATACCTATGCTTTCATCTCACAGAATTCCATCGTTTTGGCTTTCGCTTGCTTTGATTCCCCTGCTCTTGGCTTGTCCAGGTCAAAAGTCTCCCATCACCCTGCATGGGCAGGTGGAGTTTGACGAAATTGATATCGCCTCTCGCCTTTCTTCGCGAGTGAAAGAGATGAAAGTGGAATTGGGCGATGACGTTGTCCCGGGTCAAGTATTGGTCATCCTCGACGATGACTTGATCGCAATTCGTAACGATCGGGCCAAACTCACGATCGAGCAAGCCAATCTGCAGAAAAACATCACCGATCAAGCAACTCGTAGCGAAGAAATCGTCCAGCTCGAGGCCGCCCTGCAGATAGCCAAGAGCCAAAGAGATTTTGCCAGACAGAGTTTCAACCGAGCTAAAAATCTCTATGAAAATGGGGCTATCTCTAACCAGCAATGGGAAGAAATTGTTGCCAAGGAAAAGATGGCCCAAGGCCAGCATGAAGTGGCCAGGGCTCGACTGGAAGCCGGACGGAATGGGGCTCGAAGCGAACAGAAAGCTCTTGCCGCTAGCAATCTTGTGCAGGCCGAGACAGGCCTCGCCGAAGTTGCTGCCTACAGTAAAGATTTACAGCTCACCACAGCGATCCCTAGCCAGGTATTTGCCATTCATGCGCGGGCTGGAGAACTTGTCCCACAAGGTTTTCCCATCCTAACTTTGCTTGATCGTCAGCACCCACGCATCAGTTTTTACGTAAGCGAAGATCGCCTCGTGCATTTCAAGCAAGGCCAATCCTATGCGATTCAGCTGCCTGGCCAAGGTCAAAAGACGATCAAAGCTCAGCTCATTCGAATCCAAGTCCTGCCAGCAGTTCTCACTCAGGTCGTAACAGAAGATCGACAGGCTCGTGACATTCGTAGCTTCGAATTGACCCTTAAACCCGAAACAGAGGTCGCCGAGCTCCAGCCAGGTATGTCGGCGACTTTGCGCCTGGAGGCTCAGCCATGAAATGGCTTCATTCACTCTATCGGGAAATGATGGCCGTTGCCTCGAGGGAATGGCGGATGATCTGGCAGGATAAAAAACTGCGAAGCCTTGTCCTCGTGGTACCGATTTTCAATGCTATCCTTGTCAGTGCCGTCTATGCACCATCCTTTGTTACGGAAGTGCCGATAGCCATCGTTCAACAGGATAACTCAGCGCTGCCTAAGCGGATGGTTCGTTGGTTCGATCAAAGTCAAAAGCTTGAGGTGAAAGAGATCGTCTCGGAACGCCAGCAAGCCGATCAGCTCTTGGTTTCTGGCAAAATTTCTGCCTATATCGTCTTCGAAGCAGATTTTTCAAAGCGGATCAAACAGAATCAAGAGGCTCGCGTTCTGGTCATGAACGATACGAGTAACCTCGTGCTGGCCAATACAGTCAGTGCCGCTGTCCAAGGCATCACCCAAACCTTCAATGCCGGTCTTGCCAACCAGAAAGCGCGGCGTCTGGGAGCCTTCAAGGAGCAAGCCCAGGCTCTCTCTCTACCGATTCGAGCCGAGATTCGATCACTCGGCAATCCTAGCTTCAGCTATGCTGACTTTATGTTACCTGGCCTGCTGCTGACTGTGCTCCAGCAAATCATTTTGCTCGGCCT
>JBGSRE010000544.1:0-8784 GCA_041737755.1 Oligoflexus sp. | reverse complement strand
ATGATTTGGGACGTTGCTGTGGCGATTTTTGGCGGTTTGGCAGGGGTCATTGGTTCGACGCGCCAAACAAAAAGCAGCGCCTGAGACTATCCTGAGGAGTGAAACGACGAAGGATCTCGCCGATAAGTACCTGATTCCACGAGATCCTTCGCTTCGCTCAGGATAGTCCCTGGGCAAAATTTTCAATTTCGCGCCAGCGACTAATTAGCACATGTCAAAGCCTTGAATATCTTTTATTATTAGCTAGTTAAGCGGGATTCTCAGATTTGACTGAAAAACTCATAGGAGTTCCGCAGCCTGACTCAACTAACGACTATGATGAGCATAATCGGGAACACATGGATGGGAATAGAACTTGCTGAGTAGGGGTACAACACTTTTTAAGCAGGGATGGAATCATGAGAACTTTATGGTCTTTGGCAGGCACGGGTTGGATGCTTCTGGCATCATCGGCTTCCCCAGCGCAAAATCTTCTGCCTCCAAAAAATGTTCTAGCTCTCTCGCCAGAAAATTTTTGTCTGGGATTAAAGAATGCCTTTGCGATCACCAAGCAAAACTTTGCCGATGAGGCGGCTCTTCTTTGTCCAGCTCAAGTTCCTTCACCCTTATTTCGTACGCTCCTGAGCAATGCCTATCAGGGTGTGGGAGAACCAATCATCACGACCATACTCATCCAGGAAACATCGGCTACTAAGACCACTCAGATCACGGTTGCCTATGCTATGAAAATCAATAAGCCCCCGGTTAAAGTTCTCTTAGCAGAGGAAAAGCGTGTACCCACTCCCTATGCAGAGAATCCGCTCGCCATCTCGGCAAAATTCGGCCCGCCCCCTTTGAATACTGGCGATGCAGACACGGCCTTTACGGTGGAGCAGCGTACCAAAGTCGATGCTCTGGTCAGCTTCGATGATATATCCATGCATGATCTTAAACTCTATCGGCTTCATCCCAATAATTTCGATTTTTTTATGGCTGCACGAACGCTGACGACACCCTCTGAGCAATTCAAGAAGTCGGTGGTCTTTCGTGGTGTCATGCGAGATCCAGTGAATGCCAATGCTTCCTATAGCATTTCGGTTTTGAATTTTGTCATGAATAGTCGGGATCAACATGATCGTGTGGTCGATGCTTTTACCAAATTTATTACTGCCGACTTTAAAGGCCTTTATACCGATCAAAATAAATAAAATAAATATTTCGAGGGAGCAAAATACCATGGCAAACTACGCGAAGAAAATTATTATCACTCTGGGCGTGTCGTCCATTTTGAGCTGTGCCGATAAACCCAAAAGCTTTGATGCATCGAAGACAGAGACAGCCGAGGTGAAAGGTGCCGAGGCCATTCCAGCAACAGCACCAGAAATGAAGCCCGTGATCGGGGTGACGATCGACAATCGAAGCATCGAAGATGTCCTTTGTCAAGAGGGACCCAGGGTCACAGCCGCTGCTAAAAAAGCCGATTTTTCAGCGCAATTTGCCCTTATATGTGAAGGTGGTCGGACCAACGCTCTATTTAAAAGCAGCATCACGGGAGCCTATCAGGGCACGGGCGTGCCGCAAGTGAACGTCGTGAAGCTGACAACGGATGACAATTTCGTTACGAATATAACATTGGTATACGCGATCAAGGCACCTTTGGCCAATCCTTCGCTGTTTGCCGATCTGAAGCCCCATGATATTTTTGCTGCTGGCATTCGTGAATCGAATTCTGAATTGGCTATCACTGTCGAATCGCGAGCGTCTTTTCCTGGTAAAGCCAGCGTTGAGCAGGTGGTTCTAAACTATGATCTGAAAGTGGCCAACGGTGCTAGCATTTTTGATCGTCGTCGTACCGAATTCAATACCTATCTTCTAGTCGAAAGTAATCGAGATATTGCGGTGTCTACCGAACATCTTTTGGATGCCGATACCAACGAATACTATCATATCGCCAATGGTTTGACGATCGGACTTAAAGCCGAAAATAACCAGTCTTATCTGCTTTTTGTCACGGATCTGGTCATTAAAAACCGAATTGAGCCCGAGCGGATGAAGGTGACTTTGAGCAATCTGAATATGGGCGTCGCCAAGATGCTGCAGAAGCATTTGCTCACCAACGCTCCGAAGTGAATTGTAAGAAAGTAGAGGGAGAATCATTATGTATAGAAGCCAAGCTTGGTCGAATAGTGCCCTGACCCTGCTCGCCTTACTGCTGACTCAGTGTAAGCAGGCAGACTCTCAATCCGCAGTGGCAGAGTCTCTAGAGAATCAATCGGTTCAGGCGATTGAGGATAATGCTCAGGCGATAGAGATCGTCGACTATCCAAAACTCTACTGTGAAAATGTCGATAAACTGCAGCTTCGAGCCCTTGTCAAAGACGAACTTTCGTACTTTTGTAAGAACGGTAAGCCGACCCCTGATCTGCTAAAATCACGGTCCAAGGCACTTACCGATGAACCCGGCAAGTTTCAGCTCGTTCTTCTGCAGGCTGAGCATGATTCTGAAAATGATCAGTCAGAATTTTTAATCGCCTGGAGTTTTCATGTTCCCATTCGTCCTTTCGAAGTGAAGGCTCGACCTATTTATGATTATGTCGCGAGTGGATTTTCATCGGATGTGATTGATCTCAAGGCACAAGCATCGCGTCGCCTGGATGATCCTCTCGACTCTGGATTGCATCTTTGGTCAACAGATATGAGCTATGATCTGACGGTCAAGGGTACCCAGGGTTTGACTTTAGCGAGTCAGAGAAAAACTCAGTACAATCTTTATCAGGTGCAATCAGGCAACGAGGAGATGGGTTTCGGGGTGGAACACCTCACCGATGTCGATAACCCGAATTTCCTTAAATCGACCATGCTCAATCTCTCGTTTAATGATGGGCGTGGCTTCAATGATGGCAAAGGTGGAGCCGTAGTCGTGACTCTCCTGCATTTTGTTCTGAGCAACCAGGGTTTCCCGGCCACGGCCACTAAGTCCATTCAGGAAATTGCTCAGCATACCGCAGATGGCATGTATAACGGCTTGAAAGAGTAAGGGGAGATCTCATGAAAAAAATCAATATCATAGGCTTCTTTTTTGCGGTCGGAGCCATGGGCTGCCAGCCGCCAAAGCCAGAATCTGAATCGAAGGCTGGTCCTCGATCTTTCGTTTCGGCGTCGGTCCAAACTTGGGATGATATTGCAGGGCTCGATGCACAGCCGACTCGAATTCGGGCGGATCTTGCGGCTCAGCATTGTCTTTCGGTCTATAAATTGCCAATGAAATCAGACTTTGCGCAGGAGTTCAGTGTTCTCTGTGATCAAAATAAAGTTGCTGCGAATTTTGTGCGTTTGGATCGTTATGCGGAACTGGTGGAAGACAAGCCACGTTCGGTCAAGCTTGCACTGAAGCATGAAGCGGACGGCTTTACAGAAGGATTGTTCGTTACCGTTTATCGAGTGCCCATAGCCCCGAAATGGGTCCGCAGTGCAGCGATACCCGAGTATATGGTCAGCGCCAGCGTCTACGACTATGCAAAGCTGGAAGGTCTTGTCACTCATGACTTGACGGCTGATCTGGGCGGTGATTTGCAGTTCGGCAAATGGCAATTGAAGTATCATACCGATGTGCAGACAGAGGATGGTTCGTCCTTTTCGAATGACCGCTCAACTGAGTTGAATAGCTACCAGGTCCAAGGTGGTAATCCCGATATCGGCATAGGGGCCGAGCATCTGATCGATACAGCCAATCCCAACTATAAGCTTTATAATACGACAACCATTACCATTGGTAACAGCGACGGCGGCAGCACCTTGATGACTATTATCCGAGTTTCAGTAAAAAATAATGGCTATCCAGACCTAGCAGAGAAGGTCATCAGTGATATCGCCAGTGCTCAGGCAAGCCAGGTTCGAGAGGGGCTCATGCGGGAGCTGGCAGCCGGGAATTTTCCCTGAAAGATCGCTCACTTTGATTTATGATCGAGCGTAAGACCCGGCTTTCCGTAAGTTTGCAGAGCGACAAACTTTTTTTATTCTATTAAGAAAAGACAGTTTTCTGCCGATGTAAACGGAAACGGAGGGTCTATGCTATTCCCAAGACTATCAGTCGCGGTCTTCTGTCTGGTCATGGTTGGCTCCTGTTCCAAAAAAGCCAAAAATCAAACCTCTGGTGAATATGTTGCGGCAGTCTTGAGCGAAGACGCGGTGCCTGCTTCCAATCGTCCCACCCGGCCGACGGGCGGCTTTGTCGAGGGAAAATCCTCTGCAACGATCGATCCTGAAGAAGCCGAACGACGACGCAATAAAAATATGATTGAGCCTATTATCTTTGGTGCCAGCGCCGCTGGTATCACGATGAACACACCCTACAGTGAGGCGCAGCAACTTTTGAGCCTCTATGGATCGAATCAGGGTGCGGATTTCTTCAGTGAGCATATCTATATCGTATGGAATGATGGGGCCGATCCTGTTCCTTTTGAACTGGGCATCCTCAATGGCTATGCCGGCAAGCTGGCTTTACCTGCTCCCTATGGCGATGTCTCCGTCGGTCAACCAATGGCTAATTTTTTAGTCACCTTTGATGACCTGAAGCGATTTATGCTGACGATAGGCGCTGCTTTTGAGAATCAACCGGTGGCGACCTATGATTGCGAAAAGGCTCTGACCTGCCAACAAAGAGAAGATCAAACATTCTACATCCTGGACTTCAAAAGGGGCGGAATTTTTCTTTCGAAAGAAGACGGACTGCCCATAGGTTTTATGTATCTGACCCAGCCCCAAAAATTCTATGCGCCCGTGATCGACCCCATGCTGCACAATCTTTCAATTGGTGGCTTGACCTTTCAAACCAGACGATCTACCGCAGAACTTCGCTTGGGTCCTTCCCTGCGCGAGCAGCAGGAGGCTGGTGGTTTTATCTATAACTACTACGATCAGTTCAACCTTGCTATTGAATGGGGCGCTGATGGTACCCCTCGAAGTTTCAAAGCGCTGAATCAATACCGTGGGCCGCTGAATTTTGGAACGGTCATTGGCTCAAGGAAAATAGGTGATTCCTTTCAAAGCTTGGCCCCGGAGAATGATGATGGAACGCAGCTGATGCTAGCTTTGGATCGCGATCTGAACCGGCGGGCGGCTGATTATAACTGTGCAACTCAAGCGACTCCGACCTGTCAGCGAGTCTTGGATACGCTGACCAATAGAGTTCTGATCGTGATCGATCGGTCTGTTTATGGTTTCACGAACACTCCAGTAAGAACCTGGTTAAGCGTGGGAATGATCGAGCCTTGATTTTACAATCCCGGGGGTACTGGACCATGCAAGGATCAGTGTTTTTAATTGGCCTTATCATTCTCACTAGCATGTTCGATAGTGCTTGCGCCAGGAAACGTCCGGTGGAGCGGAAAGTCGACACCGAAGGCAACCGCTGGGCGAAAGGCGATTTCGAAACTGGCAAACCATGGCTTGGTAAGGTCACCTTGGTAAATAACGGCTCCAACAGTGCCTTTGGTTTTGTCGGCATGCAGAGTGATACCTCCTTGGGTTACTTTAACTTCACCAAGGATCACCTCCAATATCTAGCCTTGACCGATCCTTACAAGGGTCCTAATACCACCGATCGGGTCATCAATCAGTGGGCTATCGAGCACAGCGACTACACACAAAAAGTAAGCAATGGTCGGGTAAGCAACGTTGAAACGGAAAATGATCTGATTCCATTCGAACAAAAGCGTTTCTTCCGAGTCAACTGGGAAAGTGCTCTTATCTCGGAATCCAGCAGCTTTCCCTTTGAGATTGATGAGACGTGTTGGGCCAAACGGATCTCCCGACTGGTCGATAATTCTCAGGAAATTACCGCTAGTTCCATCAACTTCACGGTCGCTGTCGACTATCAAGTTAACCCGGCTTGTATCGACTATCCGCAGTATTTTCGCGCCGACTTCACCCATACTATGTACTACAAGTATTCGTTTATGCAAGAACCGGAGAGCGATTATAAACCCTATGTTTACACGGGTGAGTCGGATCCTTTGATGAAGAAGTATGGCTTCTTCACCACGCTAGTCGCTGGTGTGAATGAACTGGGTCGACCCAGCAACACCTTTTTAATGAATCGTTGGAATGAAAACAAGACCCACACGATCTATTTTACGGAAAGCTTTCCGGCGAAATATAAGGGGATCTATAGCGATCCCCAGACCGGTGTGATTGCTCAGACCAATAAACTCTTTGAAAAGAATAATATCAAGCTACGATTTGAAATAAAAGATCCTGATGGAACGCAAAAGTTTGGCGACATCCGTTACAGCTTCGTGCATTTTGTTGAAGAGGCAGATTTCCAAGCTCCTTTTGGCTATGGACCGATGAGCGCGCACCCCAAGACGGGCGAGATACTTTCGTCGACTTCTGTGGTATGGATTGCTGATCTTAACTACTACATCCAAAGATTGAAGGACTTTGAAAGTCGTGATGCAACAAGGCCACTCGTCTCGCCGATTTATCGGGAAATGAAGACATCTTTGAGTCAGGAAGTGGCGAATTGGACCTCGAGTTCAGCCTTTCTCACGGACACGAGATATGCTTCCTACTTTCGCTTTTTGCTTCCTGAATTTACCTATGGCAGTCCTGGAAGTCCTTTCGCTCGTCGTGAGGGACAGTCGGATATCCTTGCTGCTAATAAAAATTTAGCCAAAGTGCAGGCGCAAAAGCCTAGCAACAATTTGCAGTTGGATAATCTCTTGAAAGAGACCGAGGCTTCGGTGACCAAGGCAATGACGGCAGAAGCCAATCGTATGATGGGACCCAGGGCCCAGTCTTTTTCTACGGTGTGGCATTTGAAGGAAGAAATGTTTTCTGGAATGGGGGCGATTTTGAAGGCCGTGGATACCGAAAAGGCGGTCGCGGATATTTTGTATCGAGTGGCCATTCACGAATTTGGTCACAATCTGAGTTTAAGGCATAACTTCTATGGTTCGGTTGATGCCGGGATCGAAAGAAACACCCAGACTGATCCAAAAAAATTAGTCACTTCCTCGGTCATGGATTATCTGAATCTCAAGGATGAAATTGGCCTTGCCTATGATTGGGAAGCCTATGATAAGGCAGCTCTGGTTTATGCTTACACCAGCGGTCTGGTTGATCTGCCTGCCAAAGCCGGAGCGGTTCCCTATCTTTACTGTACCGACGAACACGTGTTTCAGAACCCACTGTGCAATCAATTCGATATCGGAACGAGCCCTTCCGAGGTGCTGATGAGCAAGATCGAAGCCTATGATGAGGCCTACTATCTGCGCAACTTCCGTTATGGTCGTGCCTTCTGGTACACGGATAACTACAATAACCAGGTGTTCAGTACTATGCTGGATGTCAAACGCTTTGTGAATTTGTACAACCTCACCTTTAGCAGGGATCAAATTCGTTCCAAGCTTTCCGGAGTCAAGGATCTGAACCCCTTTTCAGCCGACGCATTTGCTGATTCCTTGGCTGTTGATTTAAGGCAATCCGTAAAGCTCTCGGCGGCTTTTTATAACGCTATCATCAAACAGCGAGACCTGGATCGATCTTTCGTCGATCAGTATGACGATTTTTCCGGTTCTTTGACCCGCTTGGGCATTGCCGCTGATAAAATTTTTGCCTCGCGCTTTCTGTTAGGCAACGATGCATTTCCTTTGGATCCGAACCGCGCTGGTGTTCCGGTCTCGTTTGTGCCCTTGCGCGATGATCTGCTGATTGGCAGTTTCGTCGATCGAATGCTATCGGATTCCTACGTCAATGCAGGCGAGATGTATCAAGGGTTCAGCGATATGGGACGGGCGTATTTCGCCATCAATGCCGCCAGCTACTTTGATTTTACAGGCTTGCGCGGTGCCGTTGAGTTGACTCGGATTGCCTGTTTCAAAAAGGCTAGCTTTGCTTTGGCCTTTAACCTTAATCCTGATGCTGTCTCAATCGGAGGTAACCCACCAGTTCCTCTGGAGTTGGCGCTCCTGACTCCAACTTACAATGCCAACGCCGATTTTTACTTCGCTGACGAACCAAGTGTCTTGGTTATTCGTTTGAACGGTGATTACTACGTAGCGGGTTTGAACAAAAATCCCTATGCCGCCGCGCTTTATTTGAAGCAGAGTGTGGATGTTAACGGCATTCTTAATAGCTATCGTAACTTCAATCTGCTCACGGAAGGCAGGATACCGGAGTGTCGCTGATATATCAGCTGCGGTGGGTTCACTGCATTCCTTTGCTTCTTTCACTTACCATAACCAGCGATGTCTGGGCCTGGGGTGGAAGCGTGGGGGCGGACTTCTCGAGCCCTTTCGTCCAGGGTGATCCCTCGATGAGCATAAGCGGATCGCTCTCACACAATTTTAGCAAAAAATGGGGAGTGGCCCTGGCTCAGGGTGTCGAGCGAAATTTTTACATAGATTCGGCGACGCGCGAATGGGAGCTGGCCGATACCGTCATCGCCCTCAACCTTTACCCTCGGTCGCTGATTGCAAATGTCAATTGGACTTTGCGATTGCAGGCAACTCTTCCCACTTCAGCCATTTCTCAAATCAACGAAGTCTATTCTAAACCCGAAGCTCGTTTGAATGCGTCGATGCCTCTGATGGAAGGCCTCAGTCTCGGCTTGAACGGATTCTTTCGGGCGACTCTCAGTCGCTATGAGTCGGCGACTACTCAGGATGGGGCGGGCGGGTCTCCGCTGCCATCTTTAAGCTACGGAATGGCCCAGAGCGGCAATTGGCAATGGCTACCCGATTGGTCTTTGGCCTACGGTGCCAGCTACACCGAAATCATCTATCACGACATTGAATATGGAGG
>JBGSRE010000524.1:0-4571 GCA_041737755.1 Oligoflexus sp. | reverse complement strand
GCCTATCTCATCTTCGAACCTGGCTTCAGTACGGCCCAATCTGTCACTGATATCTCGGGTCGCGGGGTTGGGATGAATGCCGTAAAAGACTATATCGAGGCCAAGCAGGGAAGCACATCAATAAGGCTCCATTTGGCCGATAAAGTGGTGAATCCTGAATACGTGCCTTTCGATTTTGTCATCCGCCTGTTCCACAGCATGTCCATCCAAAAGTCTGCCTAGCAAGTTTGCTCACTCGACTCTAAGCGGCAACGCCATCGACCAGGGCTGGCAGACCATCCTCGCCAGCATCGGCGAAGACACCATGAACTTTGAGAACCCTACAACTCACAGAGATGTCCGAAGTATTTCATATAGTCGAGGTCTACTACGCCGACATTCTACGCCATGGAAAGGCGATCGAAAGAACCAAGTTGGACCAGGACTTCCATCTGGCCTCTGATATCTTTAAGCAGTATGAGTCGGTGAATCGTGATGTCTTAGGCCGCTCTGAGGATGACAGCAAGCTGACGATCGATCGCGAATTCTTGGAAAAGAACTTCCAAATATTCAGCTATCTGGATCAGGCAAGCCTTGTAGATTCGGATTTGCAGAAGGTCATTCATGATAACTGCGATCGGCTGGTTGAAATTAATCTTCATGTCGCTGCCCCTGGTGCTCGATGACATTACCGCACAGGCCAATCGTATCGCCAAAGACTTGCAAAAAGCGGAACCGCACATCAGCATCGACATGGATGATATTATAATCAATCACAAACAAGAGCAGGCGATTAAAAATTCCTTTGTGCATCTTCTGCGCAACTCCTTCGATCATGGTATTGAAACCCCTGAGATCCGGATTCATAAAGGCAAAAACCCACAGGGGCGCATCCTGCTGAAAGCTCAAGTAGTCAATGACCGAATTATCATGCAATTTGAGGATGATGGGGCTGGGCTGGCTGTTGGTCATTTACGGCAAAAAGGTCTCGAGCTGGGCTTGATCGGACCCAATGCCTCCGTGCAGGAGATCGCTTAACTGATCTTTCATCAGGGCATGTCGACTGCCAAATCCGTGTCGCAAATTTCTGGACGCGGAGTGGGCATGGACGCCGTACGGCGCTTTATGGAAACAGAAGGTGGCAGAGTTGAACTCCATTTAGGTGAGCTGCTTGACCCTGAACGCGAATACTATAGCTTTCACTTCCTGATCACTTTGCCGAGTCATGATTCTAGTGCCAATCAGACTTTCGTTGCATGAAGCTGCGAACTATAGAGTGCCGTTCTTGGTCAATAGGCCCTGACTGCTCATGATTTTCCTGATTTACGGATTATACTTCTTGACGAAAGTTTCCATTTGACCTGAATCGATGAGCTTTGTCAGGACTGAATTCATAGTTTCAAGGCTGAAAGGAAAGTCTTTGGCAAGGGCCCAACTGATCATGGTCACTTCACTCATAGAATCATGCAGGGTGTAATTCTCTATCTCCTTGTCAAGAATGAAACGAAACTCGAGACTCGAGCCATAGGCAATATCGATTCTTCCCGCTTGAAGACGCTTCAGATTTTGCTTAGAACTGGCCACATCGGTTCGTTGACGTTCAAAATCTTTAAAATCTCGGGCGATTGTGGGATATCGATTGCCCAGTATGGTGCCAATACGGAGACCTTTGAGATCGTTTTGCTGACGAATCATTCGGGGAAAAGTCTTCATGGACAAAAACAAATCTTCCTGTCTGAAATAAGGAACGGTCCATTCAAACTCCAGAGGTCGATCAACCCAATTGGGATTTGTAAAAGACCGGGCATTGATCGTTCCTCTAGCCATGGCCCGATCAAGACGCTTGCGCGAAAGATAAACGTATTCAATCGGAACCTTTAAAACCCCAGCGACGGCGTCACCAACGTCCTTGATAAGCCCTCCTTTGAGTTTTCCATTCTCAATCATCGCGAATGGCGGCGGGTTTGCATCGTGAAAGGGAATCCGAATCGGCGCGATATTCGCGTAAAGACTCAGATCCCAAATGGCAGCGATGCCCGAAAAGCTAATCATCAGGAGTTTGAGCCCGCAGCGCCCAAGCAAAGACTGATTGCCTATGTTCTTGACTCTCTTCATTGCTAACTCGATTCAATAAGGACATTCCCATGGAACGGCTTTTTAATTTTATAGCATAAGCCGGGGCTTACCAACAGCCACAGCAGGGCATTGGCACGACTGCAAAACACCTGCTACTTGATATTTCATACAATACATTCGGCTACTTAACTCACATCAGGACAGACGCTAGACATGGCACGACCCCGGCAAAAAAGCCGAGATCTTTACGCTTATCCAAGTTTTGCAGGAAGATTTTAAAAAGACAGGGATACAAGAATTTG
Source organism: Oligoflexus sp. (assembly GCA_041737755.1). Classification (GTDB taxonomy): domain Bacteria; phylum Bdellovibrionota_B; class Oligoflexia; order Oligoflexales; family Oligoflexaceae; genus Oligoflexus. The sequence continues at coordinate 2,214 of JBGSRE010000524.1, read as the reverse complement.
CAGTAAAGTGGTCTATACGCTCAGAACCCGCCCCTTTTCTGGCCTCACGGGTTCATCAAGTGATCGTTTTCATTCATTTAACAAGGCGTGGCGGCTATCTCCGGCCATTATTGCGAGCGGGTGCCCGCACAGGCTGAAGGGTCGGCTCTTTCGTTGCGAGCCCAGCCAAACAAGCAATCCCTACCAGTGCTACTCCCGTCACAACAGCTATGATCAACATTGAACACCCTCCTTTCTTTGCGAATCGGCGTCCTCAATTAAAAACTTAAGTCCACTCTTTACTTAACGCAAGCCCCATGAAAATATAAGGCAATCGATGCCAATTTGCCCAGAATCATGACTTCGCTAAGGCGCTACCAAAACTTGTTCTGCTCAAGCCTTTCAGGGGTTTATGGCATCCGGAGTGGCTTCATGAAGCCACCCTATTGTGTATGCCAAGCGGAGGTTCGCATGGAAGAACTCATACCCCGCACCTTGAGGCGTTGGGAACACTATCAGACCAATCTCTATAAGAGCGCGGTTCTGGCAAAATTTCAATCTATGACTCGCGGTCACCTGTCGCTTAAGGTGCGGGGCGACTCCCATGCCTACTCCTTTGGCTTTGGTAAAAAAGTCCAGGCCGACATGGAGATCCGCAATGAGCGCTTCTTCACTCGATTCATGAAACACGGAGAATTGGGGTTTGGCGAGTCTTTTGTCGAAGGCGACTGGGACTCGCCGGATCTGGTGGCGCTGATTCGCTGGTTTTTATTAAATATCGATCAACTCGATGCATTGGGCCGAGTGGATACCGGGGATCATCCCCTATTCCATTTCCTACAGGGCGTGCAACAGATTCAAGCCATGCTCTACGGCACCCGAGCGGCAGGTTTCACCGATGCCTTGGCTGCCCATTACGAACTGGAACAGTCCTTTTTCTCGCTGATGCTGGATCCTACTCTGACCAATTCCAGTGCTATCTTTGAAGGCACGGAGAATCTGGAAGCAGCCCAATTGCGCAAGAATCGTCGGATTGCCCAGGAACTTAAAATCCGTCCCGGTGACCATATCCTCGAACTGGGCGCGGGTTGGGGCAGTCTCGCCCTTTATCTCGCCCTCTGTTTTCCTTGCAAAATCACGGCTGTCACTATTTCCGAAGAGCAGCATCAGTATCTGCAGCAAAAGGTTTTGCAGATGGGCTTGCAACAAAGAGTCTTTCCTGCCTTGCTTGATTATCGTTCGATTACGGGAAGCTTTGATCGAATCGTATCGGTCGAACTGCTGGATGCCCTGGATGCTCAAGAATTGCCTGGTTTCTTCGCTCACTGTGACAAATTGCTGAAACCACAGGGTATCATGCTGCATCAGCTGCTGCTGACTCCGGAACACTTTCGCGCGGAAAATCATGGTGGTGCGGATTGGATTCGCAAATATATCAGTCCCGGTTCGTTTACGCCTTCGCTCTCGCAACTGCTATGCGCCGCCAATGAAAAAGCCAACTTCAGTGTCCGCCGCTTGGAAGATATTGGCTTGTCCTATGCTCGAACTTTAGCCGCCTGGCGCGAGCGTTTTGAAAGGCATGTCGAGGAAGTGAAAAAACTCGGCTTTGATGAGGGCTTCATCCGCAGCTGGCGCTACTATCTTTCTTATGCGGAAGCTGCCTTTCAGCATGGGCTCATGACGGCAGCCCAACTGACCATGACTCGTCCCACGCACCGAAGTGATGATGCTGATCAAAAGCCATTTCCCACCGATACCAACACTGCTATGCTCGGTGACTCATAGGAATTGCCAGGCTGGGTATGGCCAGCCGATCAACAGAAGGCCATCTCTTCAAGAGAGTAAAAATTCGTGGATCTTAAAACCTCGATCATGAGCTTTGCATCGTCCTTCACCGCTCTCTTTGCGATCGTCGATCCCATCGCTGTGATACCTATTTATCTCGGTCTTACCGATCGATATTCCAAACAAGAAAAAATTTCCATCGGACTCAAAGCTTGCCTAATTGCCACCTTGGTCCTCAGTATCTTTGCTATCACTGGCGAAGGTATTTTTCGATTGTTCGGCATTTCCATGGATGCCTTCCGCATTGCAGGTGGCATCCTGCTCCTCCTGCTCGGCATAGACCAGCTCGGTGCGCATCGCGAAAGGGTCAAAACCGAAGAGGAAAATGAATCCTTTGCTCGGGAAGATATTTCCATTTTCCCCCTGGCGACGCCCCTTCTGGCTGGACCG
>JBGSRE010000477.1:0-4444 GCA_041737755.1 Oligoflexus sp. | reverse complement strand
CCAATAGAAACTCATTAATAGTCATTTTGACTTATCCTTACCCGGGCATCGATTTGAGCCAATCCTACTTTTACACCGACAGCATGTCGGGTAGTGAAAAATCGATAGCCTCTATCGTCATTTTGTTGGCTTCGACTTTGGAAAGATCGAGAATGTCATCGATCAGCCGGAGCAGTTGGCCGCCACTGCGTTGGATGATTTCTGCCGTTTGCTCTCTTTCTTCGGGCTGGATCATATCCTTCGCATAGAGTTCAGAAAAGCCGAGCACCACACCCAAAGGGGTTCGAAGCTCGTGGCTCATCTTGGCCAGAAATTGACTTTTGCCGCGCGTGGCTTCTTCGGCTTCCGCTCGAGCGGCATTCGCCATGCTCAGATGAGCGTTTCTTTCCTTTTCCTTCGATTGCAGCAGTTCAGCCGTTCTTAAGAGCGATTCTCGCAATTGTTCCACTTCAAGAACTCTTGAGTTTTCCACCAATGGGATGCCGCCTAAGGCCAGTACTTCTGCCCCACGAGCAGCAGATTGAATGCTGCGTGCTAAATGCCGTGAGTAAAAGAGTGTCGCTCCACCAAAGAGCAGGAGAAGCAGGATTCCGACTGTGATGACTAGCAGCAAAGACTCATTGGCCTGGGCTTCAAAAACTTCGCTCGAGACGGATATCGCCGCCGCCCATCCCGACGACGGGACCCGAGAGAAGGCTAGATAGACGTCTTCTCCCTCGAAAGATGATAGATGGGCGATCCCTTGATCTTTTTGTTCGATGAGTTGAAGAAAAGGAATGGTGCCGAGCTTCCCAACAAATAGTTCGGGACTGCGGGAACGTGCCGCCACCCTGCCGTTTGCATCGGCCAGAGCTCGCGCCCACTCTTTACCGCTGTCAGAAAATCGATTGACAATGTGCTGCAAAGAACTGGCGTCGATAAGGGCCGAAAGTACCAACTGAACTCGGTTATCTTTTAGGATGGGGACCTGAACGGCAAAGCCAAAGCGAGCAAGCTGCCTAATGTCAGCATCGAGCGCGATGATTGGCCCGACGCTGGCTTTTCCAGTAGCTAAAGGCTGCCTGAGACTACCACTTTCGATGGGGTTGAATGCTTTCATAGCGGAGGGTTCGGTCGTGCTCAAAAGCTTTTCGCCCTCTGGGGATTGGATACTGATCGATATCCAGCCTGGCTGCGTTTTGAGGATTTTACGAAGATCCTGATAGACGAGGCGAAGGTCTTGGGTGTTCAGACTTTCAGAAACTGCGATCGCTTGCAGAGTTCGAGTAGTCGTTTCGACCTCCTGATCCAAAGCAAAAGCCATCTCCTGGGCTGATGTCAGGAGGCGAAGTTCACTCGCTGTCTGTTCGTTTTTGACCAGTCGATTGACCATCAGGGTCGAAAACACAAAAAAGGGCAGGACTGCAGCAAGCACGAGAGCCATCAAGTGCCAGCTTGAGGAATAGTTTTTTTTTAAGCCCAACATGCATCACCTTTTGCAAGGGTGTACCGAATGGTGCCATGAGTTCAAGATAGAGAAGTACTGCGGAAACCCCCGATCACCAAGTAAAAAAGCGATAGCTTGGGGAAAGTTTCGAGGCGAGGAACTGAGAGGATCTAGGCGCGGCCATGCTGACATAAAGCCTCGATGAGCTCATTGAGGCCATCGGTGAAAACCCAGGAGGCCGGGGCGAAAGCGCCGGCCTGCTCGCGCGTTAAACTTTGGAGGGCCCGCAAGGATCAAGCGTCCAAAGGCGAGTCGCCCTTTTGCAAAAGGGACGAAAGGCGCTCAAAATAAGCGGCGATATCAATCGTGTGCCGGGCGACACCCGACTGGATGGCAGCCCGCGCTACGGCTGTTGCCACCACGGGCAAAGCCCGCGGATCGTTAGGCTTGGGAATCAGGTAGTCCCGACCAAATCTCAAGAGACCATCCTTCTGATAGACTCTCTGAACTGATAGCGGCACGGGCAGTCGAGCCAGATCCGCAATGGCATGAGCTGCCGCACGCTTCATGTCCTCGTTGATCGTATGAGCTTGAACGTCCAGTGCTCCGCGGAAGATATAGGGAAATCCAAGAACATTGTTCACCTGATTTGGATAGTCGCTACGACCCGTAGCGATTATCACATCAGGACGAACAAGCCGAGCCACATCGGGCGTGATTTCAGGATCGGGATTGGCCAGGGCAAAGACGATGGGATGGGGTGCCATGCTTCGCAGCATATCGGGCCGCATCACGCCGGCAGCGGATACACCGACGAAAACATCGGCGCCGACCAGGGCTTCAGCGAGTGTCCGCATCGACGTGCGTTGAGCAAAACGACTCTTGTATTCATTCAAGTCCTCGCGTTCTTTATGAACGACCCCTTTGCTATCGCAGAGCAGCACATTTTCGATCGGGACACCGATACTCAGAAACATCTGGGCGCAAGCAATGGCCGCAGCGCCACCACCGGAGAAGACCACCGAAATCTCGCTCACCTTGCGATCGGTTAATGCCAATGCATTGATCAAGCCGGCGGTGGCAATAATCGCCGTGCCGTGCTGATCATCATGAAACACAGGAATTTTCATCCGACTGCGCAGCTGTTCTTCAATATAGAAGCATTCGGGTGCTTTGATATCTTCCAGATTGATGCCGCCGAAGGTTGGCTCCAGGGAAGCCACGGTGCGAATAAAGGCATCGGGGTCCAATTCATCAATTTCAATATCAAAGGAATCGATGCCAGCAAATTTCTGGAATAGCATAGCTTTGCCTTCCATCACCGGTTTCGCTGCATAGGCGCCGATCGCACCGAGACCAAGAACAGCGGTACCATTGGTAATCACCGCCACGAGATTGCCACGACCGGTATAGCGATACGATTGACTCGGATCGGCTTGAATTTTGCGACAAGGTCCGGCCACCCCGGGTGAATAGGCGAGCGCCAGATGCTCCTGGGTATCGAGGGGTTTTCTCAATACCGTGCCAATCTTCCCGCGAGGAAAACTTTCATGATAGGCCAGTGCCGGGGTCTCAAAATCCGTTCCGCGAGATCGCTGAGCTGAATCGTGATCTGGGTGGGGAGATCGCGAGTTTTCAGTCACGGCGGCTTCCATGCCGATCGTTGGTTCCATGGGTCTTCTCCTCAAATGTTGAGTGCCTAGGCATATCAGGCCCCCGTTTTGCTGGGGAAACAGAGATGGGACCTACATATGTTCACCAGGTCTTCCTGATGTCTAGCTGAAAGCTGAACATAGAGCCAAGCGAAAAGCAGTTCAGCGAAATTGTAAGACTAAAGTTTGCTGAAAACATGTAGACCGGTTCGTAGCTTTCACTGTTATTGAGCTCGAAAAAACTACGGTCGCGTGGGATCGACGAGAAAATGCCCAGGCTCGCGCTTTTGTTTTAAACTGCCTGAACGCAAAAGATGGTTTTGCAGGACTTCGATCAGCGGTAGAAGACGGCCCTCTCGCTTGAGATATTCATCCTGCTGCTGACGGTCCAGGAAAATAAAATTCTGCTCGATCTTGGCCGCCGGTATCCCGGTCTGCGTTGCAAGCAGGGGCAGGGCTGCTTCGGGATGATCAGCTTTGAATTGCAAGACGTCGGTCCAGACCTGAAGGATTCGATCCTTAAGGGCAGGATGCTGGCGGAGGATAGGCGCTGTCAGACTCAGGGTATCAAGCATTTCTCCGGCAATTTGCGAGGATTGAAAAAGCACCTGGAGTTCTGGATTTTTGACGAGTTCCATAGACAGGGGTGGCCCAACTACGGCTACCTGAATGGCACTATTATGGATGGAGCCCCAGAGTTCTTTAGCAGGCAGCGGCAGGATAGTGAAGTCATCACTGGCCACAGCATGAGCTGCAAAAGCTCGAAGCAGAAGGAGTTCGCCCATGGAACCCGGGATAAGGCCGATTCGCGCTCCCTTTAAATCGACGAATCCGCTGCCCGCATCTTTGCGTGCGATCACGAGATCAGCACCATTGGAATAATCAGGGATAAGAATCACTTTCAATTCCGCTTCAGCACGAGTCTCGATCAAGAGCAGCTCGCTGAGCGAGGCGCAGAGACCATCAAGCTGCTCGTCATGCATCGCCTTTTGGGCTTCGGCAAGTGATGGATAGCGTCCGATCTCGATCGCGATATGGTGCTTTTCAAAGATCTTTTGTGCGGCAGCAAGCGAGAGGAGTTCGCAAGCAACGCCAGGGAGGACAGCGAGACGCAGACGGATGGGCGGCTGACAGATGCACGCCTGAACCCAAAACAGCAGCGAGCAGATGCTCAGCCTTAAGACCAGTGAAGATCGTTGATGAATCAGAATACCGCCTCGCTTTCCCCGTCTCGATCGGACACTCAGAGTCTTCGGCAGAGACACCCCTCAACAATCTGATTTTAACAGGCCAGACCGTAATTCTCCAGCCATAGCCCGTCCCGAGCCGGCGAGGAATAGGACGGGTTTGGCTGGAGATATAAGGG
>JBGSRE010000403.1:0-9224 GCA_041737755.1 Oligoflexus sp. | reverse complement strand
GGGTCGAGTCAAGACTGTGTCGATGATCGACCAGAAAGGTGAATTCACTGTAATTCCTGCCTATCTCTTCAAACGCGCTGCTGGCGGTTTGCCTTCCAACCTTTACACTTTGGAACAAGGGACTGACAAGAGTCTAGTCCTGATCAGAGGTTTGGGTTTTGGCCATGGAGTGGGGATGAGCCAGCAGGGTGCTGCGGCTTTAGCCCAACAGAAATCATGGAACTACCGGCAGATTCTGGAATATTATTATGTCAAAACTTCTCTATGCTCCATCGATTGGAACAACAAAGAGCTGCCTGATTGCGCCAGAGAATCCCTAAAATATACTAAGCAGGTGGCTTCGCAAGGCAATCGATGAGCTATAAATTCAATCGTGAAGCGGTACTCTTAGGGCATCGGCAAGCTCCCAAAACAGGGAATGCCTAGCCTCCGGCAAGCCCAGGATCTTTAAGGGTTGCCAGAGGCTAGGCATTCCCTGTTTTGGGAGCTGACAAAGCCCGTTGGCACCTAAAAAATTAATCAGGTTAAGTCGTATGCTCAACAGGGTTCAACGGCCAGATCCTTGATTTCATAAATCGCCAACCCATCTCGGTAAAGCAATCCATCGGCCACGAGCTGCCCTGTCTCGGCATTGGCATCCTTGATATGCAAGACATAGCTAAGGCTAGCCGGTTTGGGAGGCACCTGGCCCCGATAGGTCCAACTGTGAGCAGTAGGTACACTCATTCGCCAGCCATTGCTTGCCGGCCATCGTTCCTGAGCAGCAGCTTTCAAAGTTTGCAGCAGCGCTTCTAAGCCAAGCGAGCCGGGCATCACGGGGTCCTGATAAAAATGCGCATCGAAAAACCATTCATCGGTGCGGACCGTCTTTTGCCCCCAAACCATGCCTTTGCCATAACGTCCGGCTTCGTTCGAACTGATATGGAATCGATCGACATTGAGGAGTGGCGAAGAAGGCCAAAGCTCGCCTTCCGGATAGGGACGATGCGCAGGATTTTCTTGGGTCAAACGAGTTTCATGCCGCAAACCGATCTGCTGCGAAAGAGCTTCCGTCGTGAAATAGCCAAAGCTGGTGATACCTTCATACACTGTTTCATCGCCTTGACTTACGGAGAAGCTATAATCCTGAATAATCATCGGCCCAGATTGCGCAATTTTGGTGCTTTTAACCCGCGTGACGAGTGGTCCCCCTCCCACAAGGATAGGCCGCAGATATCGCGCCTCTCCCGACAGATTCCGAAAGGATAAATCCTGTTCACTCAACAGAGCCGATCCCATATAAGCTGCCATAAATCCACAAGGCTGCAGGGCTACTTCAAGCAGCACGGCAAAGGGCATTATCCCGGTGCCTTCGGCTCGCCAATAAAAGGCGTTTTCGGGTGGTTCGTAGGCTGCCAGAAGTTCCGTTCCTTTCATCTGTTTCATGAAAGAGCCGCGCACCCATTCCACCCGATCTAAAAATTGAAACGGCGGTCGCGGCAATCGAGCGATGCGTCTTTGTTCGTCAAACACCCGATAGGATTCGCCAAAACAATCGGAAGGCCGACCGCTGGAAAAAGCCAGGATATGCTCGTAGCTATATTCAGGGAGGGCAGGTGGAGCTTGAGTCTTTTGCCAAAGGGCTTCCATCGACTGCCGACTTTGACCTGGAATCCTTAAGCAGATATCCGTGATATCGACGATTGCTTTGCCATCGGCATACATCAAAGCATCACCAATCACATAAGGCTCGGGTCCATAGCCTATTTCCTTGATTTCAATCTCATAACTCACGAGCCGAGTGTCGGCCAGGACTTGACCACGGCACTTCAGTTGCGAGCTGATGCCGGGTATCGGTTCGAATCGAATCTGCTCAGTTTCGCCGACCCAACCCATACGCATCACGTAAACACGCAGAGTATGCAGACAGCATTCGTACATCAAAGTGCCAGGCATCACCTCATCATCTTTGAAGTGACAGGTCAAAAACCAATCATCGGCATGAATATCGGCTTCTCCGACAATCCGCCCTTTGCCGTAACGGCCTCCGGCGATTTCTAGGATGGAAATGCGATGCACCAATCGCATATCACCACCGGGAAGTGTCTTAGGATTCTCTAAGGCAAGTCCGGCAAATGCAGGCCCGAAACTTTCCACATAATGCCCTTGACGGAGAGCATCCAGCTGCTCGGCAGTCAAGGATTCATCCAAGGTCGAGACCAAAGGTCGATAGCCACCGGTCCATAATCCCGGCTGCGGATTCAACTGCAACTGGCTTCGCTTAACGCCACGCCCTTCGGCTAAAGCTTCGGCCGTGAAAAAGCCGGCACAGCCATCGGTCATGGTCATCAGAGGCTCGCCATCAACTGTGGCATCAAATCCAAATTGGAAAAAGAGCGTGCCGCTCTGCTCAAAAAATCGCTTGATATGAATCAGGTAGCGAATCGTCGAACCGACTGCCGGTAGACTTCGATGAAAGCAGACCCGAGCATCCAGAAGGCGATAAACCGCATGGCCCTGCGTTTTAAAATCAGCACCAAGCCAGGCAGAAAGCATCAGATCGGCCTGGCCTGATTCCACAGCAATACTGGTGGGCATTCGACCATCGTCGAGATACCAAGCTTTTGGAAAAACATCATGCTCGGTGATCATCGTGCCTTTTTGCATCGAACGCGCCTCGCCCTCAATGCTCATGACTCGATGACACAAGAGCAATCGCTCATCGGGAAGTCGGACGCGGGAAGGATAGCCATCCACTTCGGCAAAATCGTTGCCAAAAACTTTGGCGATCGAACCGGCCGCAAACTCTTTGCAAGCGGCATAATCATAGAGCGCTTGCGCGGTGGAATAAGGCGCTCCCACCCAATTCTTTCGGGCGCTGCTTGTTTGCGCCAGGCTCGCTCCCGGCGTGAACAGTTGCTGCTGCTGCTGCAAGAGAACTTGAGCAAGAGCATCACCTTCGACCCGATAGCTCAGAAAAGCCTCATGACTGGCAATGATTGATTTTTGCAAATCCATGAGATGCTGCAGAGCGCTGACGGTCGGCCCCTCTGGAAGACCAGCCGTCGGCTGCGTTTCAGGACATGGAATCGAAGCTTGCTGCTGGTCGGACTGGGCTAAAAATGGCTGCTGTTCCGGCTCTTCTGCTAGAGCAAGCCAGAGATTTTGATCGCGTCGAGAGATGAACACGCCCTCTCCCATTGGCCATTGCTTTTGCTTGATAGGAGCTGTGCCTCTGGTGAGCAGCATCCACCCTAGCTGGAGATCGCTGCCTTTTATCATCCATCGATGGGTTTGCCCAGCTTGCCACAGAGGATCTTCTAGGCCTTGCATCAGCATAGCCAAAGCCTGGGCACTCCCCCGATAGACGCTCGCCGCTTCGGGCTCTGGACTCGAGGCGGCCCATGAATGGGTCTCTACTTCGGCAAGCGTAGGAATAGATTGCGGCAACTCGTCATTCAAGAGAGCCAGCGTGCCGATCGATTGCAGCTCAGCGAGGATGGGTAATTGAGCGGCATGGGCCCAGGCAGCATCGGCCAGCATAAAGGCCATAGCCGAGTCACTCGCTGCGGATGAATTCAATTCCTGCGTGTGATGTCGACTCGCGAGCTGGGCTCGTCCCCTTGCACTCCCCGGCATATCCACGGCCAGGACTAACGCTGCCGGCATTTCTCCGCGTTCAATTGCGGCAGCCGCCAATTCCAGTGCTTTGAGACCGGAATTTTCCATGGCCGAAACCGTGAAGGAAGGTCCACCGAGATAGACTTCTCGAGCCACGCGCGAAGCGACGATACTGCCGAGCGCGCCGATCACTCGATCCGCATTCAGGGGGGGAATTAGGGCTTCCTGCAGTTCTTCCGACCTTGGAATGGACTTCGCTTGGCTTTGCAAGGCCCAGCGGCAGGCATAGAGATTGCTCACAGGGTCAAGTTCCAGTCCGACGATACAGCCCATTTTCTGCAAGATCGAATCATCCAGCTCGGGCAGATTCAATTTCCGCATGGCCAAAAGACTGTAGAGCTGCTGCGGTAGCATTTCCCTTAATTCCGTGGGTGGAATGCGCAATAGCCCATAGGGAATGTGAGCACCGGCAAAAGTTTCCACCGAGACTTGCTGATCGGCAATCGAATGAGTTTTTTGAGTGAGCCAGGCAGCATCTTCCGATCCCACGGCCGCACAGGCGACTAATACCACCTTTCGCGCAGCAGGATCTTGTTTCGCAGGGAGCTCGTAAGGAAGGTTCTCCCGACTTTCCATTAAGAGATGAGCATTGATCCCGCCAAAGCCAAATCCACTGATCGCAGCGCGACGGATGCCCTGCTTGGATTGCCAAGGTTCGGCATCTTTGAGAATTCGGAAGGCATAGCGGCCTTTATCCCAGGATGATGGCAGAGATTCAAAATTAGCGGTGGGCGGCATCATGCCTTCTTGCATAGCAATCAGAATCTTGGCCAGACCTGCCGCGCCTGCAGCCGTCAGCATATGCCCAACATTGGGTTTGACAGAGCCCAGAACAGTTTGCGCACCATAGGGCGCCCCAGACCAAAGCTGCTGTAAAGTTTCCAATTCGGTTTTATCACCCAAGGGTGTGCCGGTGGCATGACACTCGATCAGCTGCACGTCCTCTGGTCGCCATCCCGCTTCATGATAAGCTAAGTGCATGGCGCGCAATTGCCCTTCACTGGAAGGAGCCATGAGCCGGCCTTCCCTGTCATTGGACAATCCAGCACCTTGAATGACGGCCCAAATTTTATCACCCTGCGCTAAGGCATCTTCGAGACGCTTCAATACGAAAATACCAGCGCCTTCGCCGACCAGAAGTCCATCGGCACGACTATCAAAAGCGTGACAACGACCCGTTTTGGACAGCGCCTGAAGAGCTGAAAAACCTATCTGGGTATAAAGGCTATCCGGCCGACTGAGCCCGCCAGCTAAAACACAATCCAATCGTTTGGAGCGCAGCGCATCACAGGCTAATTTCACCGCATAGAGTGAAGAGGCACAGGCCGCGTCGAGGGTGAATGCGCCCCCTCCTAAACCCAAAGCACGAGCCAGAACCGAAGCTGGCAATGCCGCAGGCGACATATTCCAGGCATGCGGCGGAGCCGAATCAGGCGACATTCCCAAAAAGGAGAACAGCCAATCCGCAGCAAGTTTCGCCGAGGCCGCTGTGGGCAGCGCGATATTCCCAAGTATGACACCGCAGCGTTGCCGATCGACAGTCTGATGCTGAGAGCCAAAAAATGCATCTCGACCAGCACCGAGCGCCATATGAAAAAGCGGATCCAGCGTTTTCAAAGTTTCCGCGGCAATCTCAAGGCCGATCGAAGATTCTTCGTCATCCGTCAACTGGTAGACCCGATCATGAACGATCCGATCCTGCTGATTGTGCAGCAGTTGTTCAGAAGAGAGTGGCCAGCGACCAGGGCTGACCGCTTGACTCAAATCGTGTCCATGAAGAATATGCTGCCAGAATTCCGGAACGGAACGCGCTCCAGGAAAGCGAAGACCCAAACTGACTATTGCAAAAGACATCAAAGCTCCTTGATCCTGACGTTCCTCTTAGACGAGGTCCTGTCGGGTCGGCTGTTCCAAAGGCAAGACCGAGGATTGGCGAAAAGCATGGGTCAGTCCAGAATCTAAGACCGCCTCAAAATCCACCAGTCGAAGCACCAAATCGCCTCGTTCATTGACGATATCGGCATGAGCGATCCAACGCATGTGCTCCATGCGCTGCGGACGAAGTCGCAAACGATAGCGACCAGAAGGCATTGGTTGCATAAGATCCAAGCGACCGACCAGAGCCGGCAGGCACGGCCTTCCGTGCTGGAGCGAACACCAGATGATCGCTGCTTGAAAGATGGCATCCACGGCTTCGCCATGGATCATCCAATCTTTTTGAACCGCCTCATGGCTCCAATCGGAAGGTTGCCCACGCAAGCTAATCAGCGCATCCAATCCTTCAGCAGAGCAATGCAGCACGGTCTCGATTATGTGCAGATTTTCACCGTGAAAAAGCATCTCCGTATAGGGGCTCAGACCTTGGCATAAAGGATCTTCGGGCAAGGCAGCCTGTGGGATCTCGGCGGCTTGCTGGAGCCGGCTGCTGAATTGCAAACAGGCTCTGGCGTGGCGAAAGGTTTTACCCTCGGCATTGGCACACAGCAAGGCGAGTTCCACTTCGCGGAGACCATCCGCATGCAACTGATCGCCCAAGAGTTCCATCCAAGCCGAGTAACTCTGATCCGCATCGAGAACGATACCCTTCCAAACCTGGAACTGACTCAGTTTCTGCAAATTCAGTTGAGGATAGAGAGCCTGCGCCGAAGCCGCCATCCATTCCATAAGAAGAGCTGCAGGCACGACGGCTCTTTGCTTAATGATATGATCCAAAAGAATAGGTACGCTATGGATGTTGATTTCGAAAGGACTTAGTTTCGGCCGCCCAGGCAATGGCAGTCTTTGGGCTAGCTCTGTATCACTGGCCAAAACCATCAGTTCATGAACAGCTTTCTGAGGACACTCCAAGGCTCTTTGGACCAGAGCGGCGCCGGCTCGCAACGGAATGGTCGCAACTCCCTCGGCAGCAAAGATCTTTTTCAACCCATCATGGACCATGCCACCCGCCCAAGGTCCCCAGTTAAAAGCCAGTGCATAGCAATCAGGATGCAAAGCGCTGAGGTATTGAGCAAACTTATTCAAAGCTTCATTGGCGACTCCATAGGCTACCTGCCCCTTTCGACCCAAACGCGCGGTCGAAGAAGAATACAGCAAGGTCCAACGGAGGCCCTGTCGCGCACAGTCTTCAATAAAGGGCAAAATACGCAACTTGGTATCCAGCACCTCCAAAAACTCTTCGTCTTTTTGATCGACGATCAGTTTATCTCTGATGACCCCGGCCCCATGCAGAATACCCGTTGGCACGCCATGCTCTTTCAGAAGGTGGCTGAAGGCGATGCGTAAATCAGAATCCTTGCTGACATCGACAGCTTCATAGCTGACGCGAGCACCGGCAGCTTCCAATTGCTTTATATTTTCCCGCAGCTCACGCTCTTGAATGAGTTGACGATAGGCTGCCTCCAGTTCACGTGGATTCAAAAATTCCGGATTGAGAGTCAACAGCGCTCGTTTCAAAGCGGCAGGATCGGTCATTCCATGAAAAGCTTCCATTTCCGTGGCTTTGAGGGGTGTTCGTCCCCAAATTACAAAATGGGGCCGCCAGTGCTGAGCCAGAGGCAACAAGGAAGCCGCGGTGACTCCGCGTGCCCCTCCGGTGACTAAAATAAGATCGTTGGGCTTCAGCAGGCCTTCGTGCGCGCCGCCAGTCGGAAAGGATTGAGCTTGCAAACTCAGTTGATACATATGCCCCTGAGTAACGCCTAATTCCACTGGTCCTTTTATAACGAGGCCTTCCAAGCAACGCAAAGCGGCTTCGATCCCATCGGTAAAATCCCGACCAAGATCCAGAGCACGGGTATGAAGGCTTGGCCACTCTTCGGCCACTGTTTTAGCAAAGGCGGCGAGAGCACTGCCATAGATTTGACTGCTGGATTGCAAACCGTCCAAACCGAAGCGAGCCCCGTTGCGTGTGACAATGCCGAGCAGACTTTGATCGGCCTGAGCCAGCAGCGCCGGTGCACATTTTCGCAAAAGTTTGAAGGCCAGGGTCAACCAGCGGACAGGAGGAACTTCCAATTTAAGTGGAGCCAAAAGAATCAGCCCATGAAGCTGGGCAGGAACTACCAGCCGATCGCCTTGGGCCAAGGAAACAAGCCGGGCATGGAGGCCCCTTTCCTGCAATTTAAGCATGATATTGCGGGTGAGATTGCTGCCATCATCGGCAATCCAGACTTCCGTCCCAGGCTTCCAGCTGCGAGCGTCTACTGAACTGGAAAAAGTTTCGCATTCCAATCGACTCAGTTGAAGGCCAGCCAAAAGATCATTTTGTTCCATGGCATCATCGGCGAAAAGTTCCTGATCTGCGGCATCGGAATCTTCTGCATTCAGAGCCGAAAGCAGATCTTGGGTGTTGAGTGCAAAGCCGGCATAAGCTCCGGCCCGGTTCTCGCTCGCCTCGGCTAACGGCTCAACTGTTGACGGCTCGGTTGGATTTTTTTTTTTGCTCAGGTCCCAATCCCCCTGATCAGGTTCCAAGAGAGATTGCTCGACTTCATCGGCCGCTAGTGCCAGAGCCTTCGCAGAGATGAGCAGCAGGTCACCGACGGTTTGCATAGCTGCGACATCGTCTTGGGCCACATTTTGTAAGGCAGGAATAAGCTCTGCAACTCCAGAAAAAATCTCGACTCGTTTGATGGAATCGATGCCCAGATCGGCCTCAAGATTCATCTCGGCCGTCAACACTTCGCGGGGATACCCGGTTTTTTCGGAGAGCACCTGCCAGACTTTGTCTTCTTCGCTGCCGTCGGCAATCAGAGCCATGGGGGGCAATTCTTCTTCGATGAATGCCGCAACCGTTGTCACTGGCCCAAGCAAAGCAAACAAATCGGCGATGGAACGCAAGCCATTGAGCTCTTCAGCACCAAGATTTGCCAACTGCGGTAGGCGTTCTTGAAGGACCGAAAAAATTTCGACTTTTTTAATGGAATCGATGCCGAGATCCGCTTCCAGTTCCATTTCCGGCTGCAGCATTGAAATAGGAAAACCGGTTTTTTCTGAAACCACCTGCAGGATAGCCTGATGATCGACGGCTGGAGTGGACGCTGCTACAGCCACCGCACTGGCTGCCCAGGCTCCTGCCCGCTGCTCAACAGGCGAAACCGCGACCGAAGGCTTGTCATTCGTGGTTAATTGCAAGAGATCGGCAATTGTTTGCAATTCACCAAGGCGACTCGTGTCGCCTTCTAGACTGGGATGAAGCGATTGGAGCTGCGAGAAGATTTCGACTTTTTTAATCGAATCAATGCCCAAGTCGCTTTCCAGATTCATCTCAGGCTTCAAGAGATCAGAAGGATAACCTGTACATTGAGCCAGCACTTCATAGACGCCGGCGGCAAGTGTTACGGCCTTTGGCTCAATCGGCGCTGCTGGCACTTCCACTCTTGGCGGCGAGGATGCAGAAGCGGGAGCGACTGGCGTTCCGACCGGTGGCCGAGCTGCTGGTGCCGGCGTTCGGCTGGCAGGAGCAGGAGCCGCCTTGGGCTGCACTGGCAGAGGCTTTTCAGGGCTTTGCGGCGGCGGTGAAGATGGCTGTTCCAAGCGCGGCATAGACATGGATTCGCCTGCTA
>JBGSRE010000100.1:0-3907 GCA_041737755.1 Oligoflexus sp. | reverse complement strand
ACAAAATACTGGAACTCTAAAGGTTACATTTCACTATTTTCAGTTCTCGACAAGCACAGGCAGGGGCTGCAAACCGCCGTATACGGGTCCGTACGTACGGTGGTGTGAGGGGACGGGGCGAAAGCCCCTCCTACTCGATCGGTGCAGCATCTCTCGCAGAGCGTTCGGATTTCGTGAGAACTCAAGAAAATTACGCTGCGGCAAAAGGTCGATATAGAGGTCGTGCGGCACCATGGCTGCTCGGACAAAGGTACTTTTGCCGGTCTGCCGCGGGCCAAATAGGAAGTAGCTCCTTTGCGAAGCAGGCTTGAGTTCGCGATCGAACATAGTTGTAAGTACTTTTAAAGAAAGCAAATAGTAAAATTTGGACCATACTCCAAATATTGCGACATTTTTTGGAGCATGGTCCACAAAATTCAACTACCCAAAATCACTAGGCTAAATTATTGCGAAAAGTAAGTCTGAAAAGTTTGATAACCGAAAAGCCTCGCCTAAAGTTAGGCGAGGCTTTTCCGCAGCTCGACGAGGTCACTTATGGCCATTTCCCAAGAATCGCCGTCCTGAAGCTGTTCTGCCCCCTGTTCGCCCATCTCGATGGCGATATCTGCAATTCTTAGTGCCAGAGTGCGGGTGCCAGCTTCAATTAGACTTTTAACAACCGATTCGGCAGCGTTTGCGACCTGGGCATACGAGTCGCTGTCACTCCAATTAATATTCTCGTCGGTAAGATCCATGGCTTCGCGTACGGTGGCCTCAAGAGTTTCGGATGAATTTCCATCAAATGCTGCGTATGCAGCGTATATGAGCAGAGACCTACGTAGCGGCGAACTCGATTCCGCTCCTTGCATTAGGATAGTCACCAGTGAATCTACCGGCAACTTTTGCAAAATGGCTGGCAGCTGATTCCAGCTCCAACTCATGCCTCGACGTTCCGGAATTTTCTTTTTGTAGCGCAATTTTTCTGATGACACTTGCATCCTCGCTTAGCTTGG
This sequence comes from Oligoflexus sp., assembly GCA_041737755.1. Lineage (GTDB taxonomy): Bacteria > Bdellovibrionota_B > Oligoflexia > Oligoflexales > Oligoflexaceae > Oligoflexus. Next base: position 2,915 of record JBGSRE010000100.1, on the reverse strand, counting down.
CCGTGTTTCGGTACTAGGCTCATCTGACCGAAAACTCACTCTAGGGAATTAAGGCTAAGATAAAATTTAATTTTCTGATCATGTACGATATCAGCATTCAGGTAGATGCAAAGGTTTTTGCAGTCCAAAGCCATCTGCCTTGAGTTGATCTCACGATGGCTCAAACTCGATGAAATGAGATGGCTCGGCTTACCTGAAATCCGGCATTCAGGTTGGATGAGACTGTCGCCCCTAGAACATCCTCACCCCAAATGCTTCGATTCGATACCAATGACAAATCGAATTGCTACAAGGACATTATCAAGCGTTTCCCCGTCGATATGTCCCGATCTACTTTTGATTCTTTCTTGGGAAATGCTGCGAATCTGATTAGAATCAATCACCCTTGGCTTATTAAGCCCCGCCTTTTTTAGATCTGAAATTGGAATGAATAGACGCGATCTCTTTTTATCTGTGTCTGTTATAGGAACGACCAAACAAAGTTCCAGCGGATGATTCCGACCTTCAAGCACTACACAGTGTCTCGTTTTTTTTGCTCGGCACCGACTGCAGGATCTAGGGAGACGAGAATAACTTCGCCTTCCTCATAATTTTCATTCGCGGAACGGTTCATTCTTTAGATCGCTCCATAGATCTTCACCTTCATAGGTTTCAAAAGCACTTGATAGCCACGCCTGGCGTTGCTCCTTTTCGGAGGGGGCTTTTCTGATGATGATTTCACCCTTTTCGCTGATCACGTACTCAACTTTGTCGCCGACTTTCAAATTCAATTGCTCCCGGATCTTGGCGGGAATTACTGTCTGAAAACGCTCGCTGACAGACGCAGGAACTATGTTTAAGTCTTTTGCGAGTTCCATGTTGCTCTCCTCTTCATGGTGATGGTCAATCTTTGCAGCTCCCATACCAACCATCCTATTGTGCGTTATCAATCATCTTACGCAAGACGAATGATATAGGTTATCGGATTTTTTGAGTCTTCCCTTTAGGCGTATTCAGCTGATCTCACATAATCACGGTCTATTAGTTATTCGAAGTAAAACGTTTTGTCGTATTAGGTATTTAATTGGGCTTTTCTGGTTGTTATCTGTCGGGGGCGACGGGCTCATTGACCTGAAATGCCGGATTACAGGTAAGCCGAGCCACCACATTTCACTGAGATTGAGCATCTGGATTTACCAGTAACGATGCGAAGAAAGCCCTGGCCTGGCTTGAGCGTCGCGAGGAAAGGTAGGGTCGAAGGTTGAGATGCATCTCAGTGCCATGATTATAGTCTTGAGATTCCCAAAACCCTTTTGGTTTCCTGGCTCGACCCTTGAGCAGGATTTCCGTTCCCAGCGGATTGTTAAGGGCAGCAAACAAAAAATTCCGGCGAGCATCAGGCAGCTTTCCCTGTTCAAACTGACTAAGGGCTGCCACGAGAGCCGCCATGGGGTCTACAGGAATTATTTTTACGGCATTTTCCTCAGCCTGAGGCCACTGCCAGGTATTGAGAAACACGTCTGCCCTATGACTTGCTGCTGAGATGATGTCATGACAGTCTCTCTCAAGAGCATCACAGATCAGCAGGGCTTCATCATAGGCTTCGCTGCGCAGCAGTGCCAGGCCAAGATTTCTGAGACCTCGCATGTAGGGACGTGTTTTATGATCGGTCCAAAATCGGTCTTTCCGAATACGCTTAGGAAACATTTTTCGCCCCAGCACGACGGTCTCGCGAAAATGCCCAATGGCTTTATCAAAGTCACCACGTTCCAGATAGATAAGTCCAAGGTAGTTATGGCCTTCAGCATAATCGGGAAAGCTGTCGACCAGCAGCTGAAAGGCGGCGATGGCAGCCTCATGATCCCCGGTCCTGTACATCTCGGAGGCCATGTCTTCTACATCACCATTGACCGATCCACGCATGCTGTGACGCCAGTAGAACTCGTTGTCACCATTATATTCGTGTTCGCGAGTATCAATGTGTCTAATTTTTATTCCTATAAGCTTACGCAGAAATTCAAGCTGCTCCTTATGCTCCGGGAGCAGCCTTGCGGATGATACGAGTATCTGTGAATCCATTTGAGTCAGCTCACGAGTAAAGGCATGCAGACTGTCTTTGAACTTTGCCGCAAGGCGCTGCTCGCGGTATTCAGCCAGATCCGGAAGGACACCCAGGTTTTCGATGATTCCCTTGTTGATGGCCTCCCAGTTGAATTTTATGGCAGGGAACTCCTCTTCAAGCAGGTGCTGAAAATAATGACTATCATCCTGGCGTCCATGCCCCAGAGCCCTTAGTGCCTCTGCTTTTGAATAAAATGTAAAAAGCGTGTTCTGAATAACTTCGCCGCTGTCCGGGTCGCGTTCCCCATGGACGATCGCAAGTTGCTGACCTTTTTTTCGTACAAATGCCATAGCACCTCCAAAAAAGGGCTTTTTCTAGCAGCGGGGTATCTGTTGTGCAAGAAAATATTAGTCGCACAACAGAATTCTCAGCTTTGCATCATAATGGCGTGATGTGGCTAGCTATGGCGCAAAAGTGGCTGGACTACCAAAGATCTGCCGCGTTTGAGAGGAGGGCTGAAGCAGCTTCCACATTTACTTGACAAATCTGATCGTTTAATACATTTGTATGGCACACGCTAATCTTCAAGGATTCAAGGGCTATGCAACTCTCAATTAGTCAAACAGCCGCTCTACTCGGAATATCTATCGGGACTCTTCGCCGCTGGGATAAGGATGGCTACCTGAAGCCTTCGTTCAGAACGATGGGTGGTCATCGGCGCTATGACTTGCACTACCTTGAGGAACGTTTCTTCGACAAAAAGCCTTCCTTGGAAAAGAGCCCAGGCCGTGCTCTCGCATATTGTCGAGTTTCGAGTTCCGATCAAAAAGCCGATTTGGCGACACAAGTAAGAAAGCTGAGCACCTACTGCCAG
>JBGSRE010000333.1:0-3532 GCA_041737755.1 Oligoflexus sp. | reverse complement strand
ATCGCAGGATCCTCATTTTATAATGTCTTTTTGGCAGTTGTCAGAAATCGAGGGAGATTCCACCGACGATACGGCGGTCCTCTTGGGGACTGGCATTTGAGGATATGTCGCGGCCAAAGCTGGCAAAATCCAGGGAGAGCGCGCCGAGTCGCACCGAAGCACCGACCGTGTAATAGCCCTGATTTAAACCAAAGGCAAACGTGATTGGGGAAGGGAGCAGAGGATTTCCGGTAAAAAATTCGATGCCCGCATGCAGCTGTTTGATCAGGTCAATGCCATCCAATCCATAAACTTTGTCACCGGCGATGATGGCACTGTGGTGCATATCGACTGCGATGCGGGCGGCGAGTTTGCGCCCAAAACGAGGAGTAATCGATACGCCATAACGAATATCAGTAGGATCGACCGTGGATATTGCCTCTTCATTGGCAAATTCGCCTTTGAAAACTGTACCGCAGACATTGATGCGCGACTTGCTAAAAGGATTGAGATAGTCCGACTTGCAGCCGCTCGGAGCATTGAGCACGGCCATGCCAATCGTGGGGAACCAAAAATCAGCGAAGGTCCAGAGCATCCCCATATCGATGGCCAGGGCCGTAGACTTGTTGGAATTATCCTTAATTTGTTTTTGCAGTGCGCGGCCATCGGCAAGGGTCGTAAGAGGCACCTTATCCTCAAAGGCATAACGAGCGAGGTAACGGCCCTGCAGTCCAATGTTGAACCGATTGCTCTGGCTCGTGAAAGCGACGCCAAAAATTCCACCAAGATCGGAAATTGCTTGGGTATTGGCCAATTCATTGTTGTCGGCATTAACCACGGACTGCAATGTGGTTGTGGAATAGACCCCAAGAATGGCCGGCAAATCGCCGAGACTGAGCATCATTAAAGGCGACATCTGAGTCGTGGCCCAAAATGGTTTGTCGCCTAGTTCATCAGCCTGGGCTGCAATTTTATCAGCATTTTCAGAGTTGGTGCCGACTCCTTTGATAAATTCCCGGCTTTTCGTGTTAGCGCCAACCACCAAACCAGGTATCTTGATCAAGCTTACGGTTTCGCGACTGCGAGCTTTGCGAATCCTAGCTATCCCTGCAGGATTGGTCCAAATCGCATCTTCATCATTGGCAATAGCAGTAAAGGCTCCCCCGATCGCATTGGGACGCACGGGAATATAGGATTCGGGAATTTCCTGGGCGCAAAGAGACTTTCCCAAGCTGAAAATTATCAGCGCGATAATGAGGATGGGGAGATTCTTACGCAAGGGCAACCTCGTTCTACTGCTCTTCCTTTGGAGACTATCGACCCTAAGTTCATCTTTCTAAAGAGGTAAAGTATGCCGAGTGCCTTCCCTGAGGAATGGCGCTGCTCTTGTCTTTGGGATGAACCCTGTTGATTTTGTAAAATAATGAAAATATTGGATAAAATTAAGAGTGGTAGGCTTGGCTAAAGCTCGGCTGGCGAGACCTCGGCAATAGCGATCCGAGCTATTGCCATTGGTTTAAACTTTATTTTGATCTCTTCAAGGCATCGGATTCAGCCGACACAAGGTTTCCAAGTCTTCAATCTTTCTCTTTAATCGACGTAATTCAAGTTCCTGCTTTTGAATTTCGCTTTGCTGTTGCAAGAGTTTTTCATCTTTAAAGCGAATCAGTTCATCCTTGGTTGCCAGTAGCTGGCGCGATAATTCCATGGTGCGAGTCATAGCGTCCTGGGCAAAGAGAAGCAGATCCCGATGATCGTCTGAATGCATCTCACGCTTCGATTCAAACTCCAGTCCCTCATCAAACTCACTAAAATCATCCTCCGGCTTTGGGTCTCGTTTGGTAATTTTAGGTTCTGCTGAAGAAGCTTGGATTGTCAAGTATTCCTCGTCTTTTAACCCAGTTTCGATGACGGGCATCCGTTCCGCCTCGACTTCAGGTTCGCGAAGTACCTCAGCCGATTCATGTTCACGGAGGATCAAAATCTCATCATTGATGAAGCGAGCAGCCAGTTCACCTTCCTCAATAAGTTCCCATACGCGGTCTTCGGTCATATGGTTTCGTTGTGCAAAATCGTTCAAATTGAGTGGTTTATCGGTAGCTTGATGCTGTTCTGGGAGGCTGGGATTAATATCGATCATAGACAACTCCGGTCATTAAATTTTTTCCTAATCTTCCGAAGACGACTTAGATGAGTTTAACCCGGAAATGAACCGGGAAGGAATGAGATGATGAAGAAGATCCTAGTCAAGATCCGGCAAAAAATTGCGAAAGTATTGCCCATTTGGGTCATCTGCGGCTTGGTCGTTGGTACCTGCTGGTGGATTTTGCGAGAGCATTATTTCCGATATGCCATACTTAAACGGGATCCTCTCTATCGGATTGAGAGCACCTGGTATGACATCAAGCTGACCATTCTCAGGGGGCCTCAGAAACCGACGGGTCAGGTGGGGATTTTAGCCATTGATGAAGAGAGTCTGCATGAGTTCGGCTCCTGGCCTTTTTCCCGTCGTCACTATGCTCAGGCTTATGCGAACTTAAAAAACCTTGGTGTGAAATGGATCGGTTTTGATGCCATTTATGACAAGCCCGAAAGAGCGAGCGCGATCGATATCGAAGAGCAGTTACTCAAGATCAAGAATGCCCCCTCCAACGCACGATCGGAGTATGTAAATCAAGCTCTTCAAACCTTGGAACAGATGAAGCAGGCGAGTCCAGCCGATAAGATCTTTGCCAAAGGTCTTGAGAATTTTGGCAACATTGTCATGGGTTATTTTTATATAGAAAGTAAGTACGAAGCAGATTGATCGCTTGGGAGTCGGCCGCGGTTTGAAGGTTTTGAAACATTGCTGAGTTCTGAAATCCAGGGTATCGATATGCCAGCAGGCAAAAAATTGTCGGATTACCCCTTGTTGAAACCAGAAGCTGTTGTCACCAACAATAAAGTCTTTGCCGATTCGACCAGTCACTACGCTTTTTTTAATAATGAGCCAGATGATGATGCTATCAACCGCTGGCTGACGCTCGTTGCCGATATCAATGGCCACTTGATGCCATGTTTGGCGCTGAAAACTGTCGCTGAGTATTTGGATCGTGAAATTTTCGTCTTCTTCAATAATAACGGCATTGAGAGCCTTGCCTTGGTCAGTCGGGAGGATGAGAGTGACTCGATCGATATTCCTATCGATTCCACCGGTAAAGGTCGCGTTCTGATCAATAGCCGTGGTCGTGGCGAGACCTTGCCTTTTTACAGTTTGGCCGATGCCTATCGCAATAGCTTCAATGAAAAACAGCGCAAAGCCCTTAAGGGATCCGTACTGCTCCTCGGTATGACAGCAACAGGTATCAATGATATGCGACCCAATGCCTTCGATCCCACCATCAATGGTGTGGAAAACCATGCGGCCGTTATGGATAACATTATTCGCGGTGATTTTTACAAACGACCAGCCAGTATTTTTAGAACGGAAATGAATATTCTTTTGATCTTTGGTCTGGTCTTCACGCTGCTTCTTTCTTATAGCCCGGGTATGATTTCAGGTCTTTCTGTTGTG
>JBGSRE010000313.1:0-3057 GCA_041737755.1 Oligoflexus sp. | reverse complement strand
GTCAGCAGATCAAGTCGCTCGAAGATACCCTTGGCATCATCCTCTTCGATAGAATCAATCGCAAAATTATCCCAACTGATGAAGCTGAACAGCTCTATGCTGAGTGTTCAAAACGTCTGGACGATTTGGAAAATACCCTGCGGCAGATTTCCAACCAGGATAACGAACTGCAGGGCAAGGTCAAAGTCGGTATCTCGCCTTCTCTAAGGGAAAGAAGGGTCAGTGAGCTACTGGCGGAATTTGGTCGTCAGCACCCCAAGGTGAAATTCGACATGCGGGTGGGTTTAGCCAGCGAACTCAGTGTGTGGTTTGAAAAAGGTCGACTGGACTTTGCTTTTGCTGATGCATTCGTCAATGAAGACAATATCGAATTTGAAGAAATCGCCAGTGATCCCTACGATCTTATTTGCCACCAGGATCTGCTCCAGTCGATCAACCCTGCGGATGATCTCTTCGACAGTTACTGTCGCCTACCCATTGTGAATTATGTGGAAGCACCAGAGCTGCTCAACGCTTGGTTCAAGAAAAACTTTAATCGATTGCCGAAAGAACTCAACGTTCGTTGCACGGTCATGGACCATCATGCGGTCGCCGATTTCGTTCGCGAGGGTATGGGAGCCGGACTTTTGCCAGAGGCCAGCCTCACCAGCCTGCTCAATCGGGACCCCAAGCTTCGTCGACTTCATGTAAAAGCCACTGTTTCGAATCGCATTCGAGTGGCATACCTACGAAAGCGTACCATGGGCCTTGCCGCTAAGGTCTGCCTGCAATGGATATCCGAGCAAATGGGAAAGCAGCCCCTGTTACCGCAAGACAAGGTGGACAAGTAGTTTGAACCGCTTCGGGCGAGCCTCAGGGCCTACTGAAAGTTTGGCAAAGGATAAGGCGAGCTTATGATAAAAGCCAAGATTAAATAATTTCTCAGCCAAAGCATGCGACGATACAGTGGCTCTTAGTTCTAGCAAGGAGTTGGAAGGCGGTCACCTTTACTTCAGACCAAACTCTCCGATACACAGAAGTTCTCCATGTTGATCCCGTATCTCCATACCCCTTCCACCCTCTTGAACAAAACTCTTGATTCCTCCGCTCATTCCAAGCATTCCCATACATATATCTCGAACTGGAATTGTCTTTTTTCAAAAGGATCACAATGTCTTCATTTCGCCTGATCGTCGATGCCGATCGGTCCTCCGACTTTGTGGCTTTGGGCCAGCCCACCATTTTGGAATCCATGCATTTGCATGTCTTTCACTCCGGGGATACCGAAATTACCGGCCCTATTCGCCAAAAGGTTCTGGCTGTGACCAGCGCTGGCTATACTGCGATATTCGTCCCGGATCGGGCCTGGAAAGCTGTTTTCTTTGATATGGACTCCACTGTCATTGCCGAAGAATCCATCGTCGAGTTGGCTCGCGCCGCTGGTCGCGAGGCCGAAGTTCACGCCATCACGGAACAGGCGATGGCCGGTCTGTTGGATTTCAAGACCTCACTCAAACAAAGAGTCGGCATGCTGCGTGGTGTTTCTGCACAAGTGATTGAAGACGTCAGCAAAAACCTCAGCATCAATCCCGGCATGAAAGAATTCTCCCAAGCTGCAGAAGCGCGCGGGGTGGAGCTCTATCTTATTTCCGGTGGTTTTAATCCTTTGGCAAAAAAAATCGCCGAACAATTGGGATTCAAGGGTTTCCGTGCGAATGAGTTGGCTATCCAGGATGGAAAGCTTACCGGCGAGCTCATTGGAGCGATCATCGATGGTGAAGCCAAGGTGGAATACATGCTAGAAGTTTGTCATAGCCGCAGCTTTGCTCTCCATGATGTTGTGGCCGTAGGCGATGGAGCTAACGATCTGCCCATGCTGCAGAAAGCCGGGGCTTCTATTGGCTATCATCCCAAAGCAGTTCTCTTTCCTTACCTACATGGTGTCAATCTTCACGACCATCGAGTGCTCGTCCACGCCCTTCTTTAGTGGTACAACTAAGTATTAAATAGGTCTTGGTCAATTCGAAGCGAGGCGGGTCAAGTAGGCCAGCTTCCTTGGAATCATCCATGAGCTCGCTGGGGATGCACTTTTTGTCTTTTCGATGAGGTCCGCATGCACTTGAGGTTTCTGAACAGCACCAAACAGATTTTGCCCAAAAAAGGTGCTGTTTTTATGATCGGATCACTTAAGGTATTCCAGGATAAACTCCATGAAAAGATTCTGCCCGTAGCGATCACTGATCTTTTCAAAGAAGCCTTGAAGACCCCACGATTGGGTCGCAGTCCCGTCAGTTTCACTTCCTTAACGGGATTGGTCGGCCCCAGCAAAGTCATCATGGGAATACTGCCGGAGAAGGTCGCCAAAGATAACAGCCCCACCCGTCGCGAATGGATTTTTCAGCAGTTGGATGCCATTGAAAGCGAAGAGCATTCCCTGGTCGTTCTTTATCTCGACAAACCAGAACATTACATGAGTGCCGCGACGGCCGTCGCCAGACGTTTGCGCATTGTCAACCGCCGCAAAAATGCGAAGGCAAGGTCGATCCACGTCATAGCTATCAACCGGCAGGGCGAGGTGATCGCGGCAGATGAACGCATTCGAAGCTTGGGAGAACAGGTCGTCTGGGCCTGTGAGATGGTGGATATGCCTCCTAATGAATTGACACCAGATGCCTTTTCGGAGGAAATTCGCGAAAAATTCAAGGCCATTGCTGGTCTTTCTTTCCGTGAGATTCTAGGAACTCGCCTGCGAACTGAAGGATTGCATGGCATTCATGCGGTCGGTAAAGGTGCCGAAGAACAACCGCGGATGATCATCCTCGACTATAAACCCAAAGGCGCCCGCAAAACCGTAGTTTTGGCTGGCAAAGGCGTCACCTTCGATACCGGCGGCCTCAGCCTTAAGCCTGGTGCTAGCATGGTCGGCATGAAGGGGGATATGGGAGGGGCCGCTGCAATTTTAGGCGCTTTCCATCATCTCTTGAACAACGGCTATCCGCATCGTCTGATCGCCTGCATCGGACTTGTCGAAAATGCGATAGGACCGCATTCTTTTCGCAATGATGATGTCATCACCAT
>JBGSRE010000307.1:0-2340 GCA_041737755.1 Oligoflexus sp. | reverse complement strand
GCGGGCATGCGTGTGTGCGTGTGCGTGCGTGTCCGGGGACCTGGAGCGTGGCCCGCATGGCGCGCGGCCTTGGGCTTGCCTGCGAGATGGACGCCGAGCCGATAGGCTCTTGCAGCTCGATCCACTCAAACCCTGAGGACCCACAGGTCCTATGTCTCCGCGCGGTCCTTGGGCTCCGGTCGGACCCCGCTCGCCAACCTCACCCTTGGGGCCTTGCAATCCTTGGCTGCCGTCTTTGCCTTTACCGCTTAGCCAGTAAAAATTTAAGCTCTGCTCGACCTGTCCTGATTGCACAAGACCGAGCTGCAAAGTTTCCGCATTCTGCCTCGAAATCAAAGCATCCAACGGCATCTGCCGACCGAGAAGGAGTATGGCCTGGCAGCTGGAATCCAAAATTGCCGATTGCGTTTCTGGACCCCAGAGCAGAGCGCCTGTTACTTTGTCTCGGATATAAACCTGCCAGGTCTGCTTTTCCAAGCAGCTATTGGCTTGATTGCGGCAGGCGCAGGCCGGTTCCATATAAATTGTGCTGGCACCGGGTTCTACGGCGCTGGCTTGCAACAGCTGCAGGCCTGAACTTGGCTCCATCTTGGCTGAAATCAGCAGTTCATTGGCATCAAGGAGGTTATTGCCGTTCCAATCAAAGCTCAATTGCCAATGGAATGGTGAGTCAGGCAAATCCTCGGCAGCCAAGAGGACTGAACCGAAACAATTCAACTTGAGTTCGCGCTGTTCACAGCGAATATTTTGCCAATCGAAGTTAGCAACGAGGAGCTGGGTCCCATCCCAAATACGGGCTCTGGAGGCAAGCCATTCCAGATCTTGATAGGCGGCGCTCATGTTCATATGAATCGGAAAACGAAGGCTATCGGACTGACTCATCGCTGCTGGTGCCAGCACACAGAGGCCGAGGCATAGCCCTATATTTCTTAGAAGCATGGTTTTTCTCCCAATCACCGAGATTCTTGACGCCCTCGGTGCTTGGGACTGCTAGCTTAATGAGTCTTCTCTTTGCTTGGCTGGGTGAGTCTGAAGGCGAGCGAATTTATGGGCTTTTCAGCTATTTTTACTTTTTGATAAAATAGCTAAAAGCAGCTTTAGCCCCAGGATGAATACCAGAGCTGACGGGCCTTTTTTTCTAAAAAGATTTTTTTCTGGCCCTGCAGATCGGCCCAACTGTCTCCGGAAGCAATCGCCTTGATCAGAAAATCAAAGAGGAAAAAATGCCGTCTTTCGGTCCGCTTAATACGATGTGGTAAGACAGGATTAAAAAAGCCAAGACTGCTGAATAGCTGGCGTGGATTTTTTTTCACCCAATGCCAGGAACCCATTTCCAAGGAGAGCGGAATCATGACGCTTCGATCCTGCAAATTCTGGTGTTCCATACTGAGATAATCCCAGATATCACCATGAGTCGTATAGGAATGATGCTGCGGTTCAATGACATAAACATGATGCGGATAGCTTTGATCCAAAAGTTTCTTAAGACTAAGAATCCGCGGCGCATTAGGATAATAGCGACGCGAATAGGCATAAGGAAACCAAACCCGATCGACCAAGCCAAATCCAGAATGAACATCCAGAACCAACGAAGTTTTCGATGGAAAGACTTGCTTGCGAACAAAGTCACAGAGGGTGATCGACTCCATTTCCATAGCGTCCCAGGCTTCACCTCGATACCAAGGCAGCCAGTTGCCGATGCGATGACCGCCCACCAGGGGCAGGGTCGCATCTTCCGCATCCAAAGGAGCATTGCGCATCAGATCCACGCCTCGACCATTGGATCTGGTGTTGAGAAACATGCCGACGGGATTGACCAGAGGATAAAAAAGAATACGACATTCGCCCAAGAGATTAATTAATGAGCGGTCCCATTGCACGAGTCGGATGAAGGATTTCAAAAAAGACGTGACGACATGCGTGCCGATCTTTTCCAGACCGTGCACGCCAGCAACGAAGAGCAGTGTAGGAGCGGTTGGCTCGGTCGAACCAAAGCGAAAGCTCAGGATGGGAAAATCATGGTGCCGATAGCGGACCCAAGCTTCTTCTCTGACCTCACCGACTGTGCTGATACTGTTGGCGCACGCATAGAGTTCCTCCAGCTCGGGAAAGTCTTTAAAAGCAGAGTACAATGTCTAAGCCCCGTGGGTTCATGGGTGCAGGTATTTGCGACCATGCGCTGCCGAGAGTCCTTCAAAATCCAAAACCGTGAAGAGATCCAAACACTGAAAATCCTGATCGAAAGCGGGCGTTCCGTAGACGCGAGCCCCAGCTTTCAGGTAAGCGGCCAGAATGGGCGGCAGATGATTTTCTCCCTCCACCGCACCGCGCAGAAGCGTG
>JBGSRE010000259.1:0-1650 GCA_041737755.1 Oligoflexus sp. | reverse complement strand
GCTGATCTTCGGAAACTTAATTATCTGGAGTACGTCCTAGCGAATGATGGTCATGTCAAAGAAGTGAAGCTTTTTAAATTGGGCCCGACACTGATCAAGCGATATCGCAGCATTGCGGAAAATCTCAATCGCGAGGATCAGCAGTTGAGCGTCAGGCGTGCCAGTTGGGGTTTTCTTTTATCCATGATCGGCACCTTGGCTTTTTACCTTTGCTACGCATGGATTGCTCTGGCAGCCGCCATGAAAAAACTCTCGCTAGGCGATCTGACTTTTTATGTTGCCGCCTTTCGTCAGGGCCAGCAGTCCTTTCAATCGATCCTTGCCACTCTGGGCGGTATGTATGAAAATAATCTTTACATGTCGAATCTTTTTGCCTTTTTAGCAATACCCACAGGAACCAAGCAAGGCCAGACTTTGCGCCCTGCTGAAGGGCTTGATTCAGGGGAGCAGGGCATTCGCTTTGAACAGGTGTCCTTTCAATATCCGGGACAGAAGCACGAAGCCCTTTCGGATATCAGCCTTTTCATACCCAAAGGGCAAAGCCTGGCTTTGGTCGGACACAATGGAGCCGGTAAAACTACCTTTATTAAACTGCTCACTCGTCTCTACTCGCCGACGCGTGGACGCATACTATTGGATGGTCGTGATCTTCAAACTTGGGATGAAGATGTGCTCTTGGCAAGAATGGCTGTCGTGTTCCAGGATTTTAATCGCTATCAATTGAGTTTTGCTGAAAATTTAGGGATGGGCAGCATTCTACATGAGAAAGAACCCGAACGGTTGATGCGCGCGATCGATCGGGGTGGCGCAGGCGATGTCCTGAAGGGGCTGCCCAAAGGCTTGGAAACTCCACTCGGCCGCTGGTTTCACGATGGTGTTGAACTGTCCGGGGGGCAATGGCAAAAGATTGCCTTGGCGCGCGCTTTCATGCGCGAAGAGGCTGACATTCTAGTCTTAGATGAGCCGACCGCAGCACTGGATGCCGAAGCTGAGTTTGCTGTTTTCAAAAGTTTTCGGGCCCTCACCCAGGATCGCACTTCGATTCTCATCTCTCATCGCTTTCCTACAGTTCGCATGGCCGATACCATTCTCGTCATAGAAGGTGGGCGGATTATCGAGCAAGGTCATCACGATCAGCTGATTGCAGCAAAGGGACGTTATGCTCAACTTTTCACTTTGCAAGCCAGTGGCTATGTTTGAATTCTCGTGCTATTTTTTTTGAGAGTGATGGCGAGCTATCATTTGATATGAGGCATGTTTCATGTTGCAAGTTTTGAAGTTTGTGAGTTGTTTCTGCAAAATACTCGCCTGTCTTTATATTCTGGAATCGGTTGGCTTGGCGCAATCGACCAAGCTCCTTGGGCAAGACAAGACGAATAATAGCGCTAAAGCAGAAAATAGCGAAATGGAAGATTCACCTCGCTATATGTTTCGCCAATTTCTCAACGTACTTAAGCGTGAAGATGTTGAAGCCGCTATGAGTTACGTGGAATTTCCGCGTCGCTGGAATAGCGAGCGTCGGCGCAATACCACCAGACAATTGATTGATGTGTTGAACAAGCGGGCGCGTATTAATCTTGGTGAACTTTCTTCAGAAGTTGAAGGCCGTACTTCGGATGGTCAGGCTCCGGATATCGAGATCATCGGCCA
>JBGSRE010000199.1:0-4849 GCA_041737755.1 Oligoflexus sp. | reverse complement strand
TGTCGAGCGCCTCCGTCGCCTTCCAGGACAGCCGGGTTTCGAGCCATTCCTTGCAGGTCGGAACAGACATTGCTCGCCACACCGGGTCCTTCTTCTTAACGACTATGACATCGGCCGGTCTTGGAATCGACTTCAGTCCTGCTGTTCAAGCGTCTGTTATGCCCGTCTTATTTTTTTCAAAGGCTATCGATCAAGATGGTGCTGATCTCTCGGCAAATCCTGCCTCTTGGGCAACTCATAAAATCGCCGAGACGCCTTGGAGAGGTGCTCTGTTTATGGTGAGGACGACCCCACAATGCTTAGCGAAAGCAGTTTCCTTTCCCGTCATGCGGGTCTGGCGAACTTTCTGGCTGCTTTTGGTAAAATGTCTGGCAGCACTGCTCTTTCTCTGCCAGCATGGACCGCTGCAAGCCGAAGCAGTCCAAGGCGTCCTGGACCTGTCTTCAGCCTCGTGGCAGGAACCGATCCCATTGGAAGGAGAATGGCTGTACTATCCGGGAATTTTTGCCAGCGAAACGGATCTTTTGAGTGATCGTTTTCAGCAAAAAAAAGGCCTCCCAGCTAAAATTCCCGGTGGTTTACGCCATCTCCTCAATGAACAGGGCCAAGCCTTAGGCGATGAGACCTGGGGCACTCTCGTCCTAGAAATTCGCAACATGAAGCCACCCATGGAAATCCTGGGACTTCACCTTCGCGGCGATACCGCCTACCAGGTTTTTGTGGTGGATATGGATCGACCGGGTCCTATGCGTTCGCTCGTTAAAGTCGGCAAGCCATCGACAGAGAAAAGTGATGCCATCCCCCAGATAGCCACCCCACTCGGACTATGGAATGCGACAGGCAGCGGCCATTACCAGCTCATTGTCCACATCAGTGGCTTCTATTACACCGATACCAACCTATGGACCATGCCACGATTGGGTTCTTACGAAAGCCTACGGCACGAGCTTGATCTTGTTTTGATCCTGGACACTTTCCTAGCGGGCGCCATGTTCGTCATGTCCGTCTACTACTTCAGCCTATTTTTTCACCGTCGCGAAGATAAGGCTGCTCTTTTACTATCTGCCTTGAGCAGCTCGGTGTTTCTTCGCCACTTAGGCTGCAGTGCCTCGATTCAGCAGGTAATTTTCACCTCATCCTCGCCTTTTATTTACTCCGTCTTTCGCTCCTTTGAGTTTGGCCTGCTGGGAATCATGGGCGGCACTGGTGCCTGGTTCGCGGTCGAATCATTCCAACTGGATCGGCTGCGAAATCTGGTTAGAATTCAAACTATCATTGGCTTTGCTATCCTGGCATTTTGTTTGCTCAGCTCCCCGGACGTTTATCCCAAATATATTCTGCTCTTTAATATTATTCTCTTCCTCCAGACTGCTACCTATTTATGTGCCACAGTTTGGGCCATAAAGAAAAAGGCCAGAGGCGGCATCTATCTCACGCTGGGCGGAATCATTTTGGCTCTGACAGTTGTTCACGATATGAGTATAGGTCTCGGCTATCGCTCTTCACCCCTCTTTCTCACTCCGCTGGGCATGAGTTTCCTTATTTTCGCCAATGGCCAGGTGGTGGCAAAACTCTTCGCCCGAGCCTTTCGAACAGCCCAGAGGCTTTCGCTCGCCTTGCAGGAAGAGGTGGAGCAAAAAACTCGACGCATACGCTCGATGCTAGACAATATACCTCAGGGTGTGGTGAACTTTATTCCTCCAGGTCTTGCCGAAGCGGAATACTCCAAGCATCTGGAAACAATTTTAGAGACGGAAGACATTGCCGGTCATTCCATTGAAACTCTTCTCCTGAACGATAGCTCTTTGTCATCGGATGAAAAAGATCGAGTCTTGGCTGCTATCCTCGCCAGCATGGACGAAAGCGTCCTGAATTTTGAACTCAATTCCAGCCAGCTTCTCAGCGAAATGGAAATCAATCGAAAAGGCAATCTGAAATATATTCAGGTCAGTTGGACTCCTATCGTCAATAAAGACCAAGTTATTGAAAGCATTCAAGTCACCCTCAATGATGTGACAGAGCTACGGCGCGTCGAGCAGGAAAGTCAGGAACAAAAACGCGAACTCGGCTACATTCAAGAAATACTGGCTATCAACCCTGAAAACTTTCGCGTGTTCATCGATTCATCGAATCAGCTCCTACTGGAAAATCTCCGCCTTATCGAGAGTAACTCGATTGGCCTGGAAGAAGTGCTTAAAATACTATTTATTAACATGCACACGATCAAGGGGTCGGCGCGGACTCTGGGGCTTAAAAAGATCGCGACTCTGGTCCATGATGTGGAACAGGGCTACGCACACATCCTAAAAGCCCCTCAAGAGGGCTGGAATCAACCCCTTCTCCTGGAGCAGATGGCAGCACTCAAAGTGATGCTGGAGCATTACCAGTTTGTCTTTCACTCGGTTCTGGGTAATCGAGAATCAAAGGATAATGAAGTGGGGCTCTCCCGTGAGTTCATGGAGCAGCATTGCCAACTTCTGAGCAAACTTAGTCAGAGTATCGACCAACCTGACTTGCACGCAAAGATCCTGGGTTCGTTGCGAATTTTGGAAGAGGAGGTGTTTCAGGATGCCGCTGAGTTTATTCAAGAATTTTTTAGCTCCGCGGAACGGATCGCTCGCGACCTCGGCAAAGAGCGGCCCCTTATGGTGGTGAGTGCTGAAGATTATATGCTCAGCCATGAGGCCAAAATCGCTCTTGGTAAGGCCATTATTCATATTCTTCGCAATGCTTTAGATCATGGGATTGAATCCACCCAGGAACGCTTAGAAAAAGGCAAAGCGCCCTCTGGCTGCATTCGCTTTCAGCTCTATGAGCAAGAGGATCGACTGTGCATGGCAATCGAAGATGATGGCCGGGGACTTAACTTGCTCGCTCTAGAGACCAAGGGAATCCAATTGGGGCTCGCCCCCCACTCGAGTCCACAGGCACTGGCGGAACTGGTTTTTCATCAGGGACTAAGCACAGCCAACAGCGTATCCGAAATTTCTGGCCGCGGCATGGGTATGGAGGCGATTCGCAAATTTATCCGCGATTTGGGCGGCGATGTCCTTATCCATGTGCCTGCTGAGCAGACCGCCACTGATTTCGTAAGATTTCAGATTCTGATTTATCTTCCCCAGAATGTTTATAGCAGGAAAAAGACCGAGCTCGGTCATCTCGCAGCGCGATAGGCGAAGTGGCCTCTGCTAGAATGAGAACAGACTTGCCTGTCTCATCCCCAGCAATCAAGAACCTGACTTAGTAGGGGCCGAGCTGATATTCAAAGGCGTGGTCTTATCCTTAAACATTTTTTGCAGTTCCTCTTCGACCTTCTTCAGATGATCTTCAGGAATGGCACTGACTTCCCGCCGAGCCGCTTCAATCATCATTCTGGCGTCGTTAAGATCGCGATTCTTATTGAATTCCAAACATATTATGCACATGAATAGCACCTATCTTTGAAGAAATAGCAAGCCTTGCAATTATACCATAACAAAAAACATTCGCCGCATGAAGCCATCATCGAAAAAGGAGCGGCTGCTGACTCGTTGCTCCCATTGCCGTCCCCCTTCGCTGCTAATAAAATTTTTTATCACAATGATAATATTTGCTAATTCTGTGTTTAATAAACAAAAGACAAGTCGATGAAGACCTGTCTTGGGGCTTTTTCGCTTTTGAAGCTTCGTGAAGTCTTCTTAAAGACTTACGTAGACAAAGCCAAGACACATTTCATCGTCGGTTCCCTCGCCCCAGTTCACATCTTTCGGCTGAGAAGGCTCCCCCTTCTCCGATAGCTGCCTCGCGCCTGAATTATCGAAGTGACACTCCAATTTCAGCCTGTCACCCGGTGCTGCTAGCAAAACTTGATTGAAGACATAAGTTCCCTGCCAATGAAAATCCCAACGCGGAATATTCAATAAACAGCTTTGGGAATCGTCCTGCCGCAAAAGATTCAAGCTGACGCTGGTGCCTAGGAGGTGCATGTGCAGTGCTGATGAATAGATTTTCAAGCTTGATCCCTGCGGAATCTGACCACCGGAAGCGGCGCTAGCAAAGAGTGACAGGGGAGCCGTGAAACTATGCTTTACATCCGCCTGACCAGCAGGGATAAGCATCGTCTTATTACGAATCCAACTGGGATCGGTAAATGGCACGACAAAGGCCTCTTTTTCAACGGCATCATCCAACTTAAAGAGGAGTTTGGATTGATCGGCCAGGGCTTCACCATGTTCGGTATTGTAGTGAACCTGCATGACGACTTTGGATCCTGGCTCTATCTTGAGTCCAGTTGTTGCTGGCAAATCGCGACCGGAACTTCCGGGTGCCCACTGAGCGATTTGCGGCAGATTTCCCGCATCTCCCAAGGGACCACCAAAGCAGGTATAGCCCAGGCCTTCCTCAGCCTCATCCAGCGCCTGCACCAGAGCGAGCTGGTTGACTGGAACACGATAGGCGATCACATGATGCACAACGCTTGCTTGACCTGGGATGACCCCCACTCCCGTCACATATTTCGTTTGAGTTTCCGGCCAATCCATAACAAAACATCGGTAGTCGTTGCTTTTCGCTTTAGGCAGATAGGCTTCGCTCGGGGTAAGCTGTCGATCGATACGGCTGAGGCCGAGCTCTTTTTTTCCTGAATCCACATATTCCCAAGCATTGCCCAGTTTGGCTCCACTGCGATTCCACTGGGCGATCATTTGAATTTCGGCATCGGCCAGAGAACGATCGTTTTGATAGCTCTGACAGCCGTCGGCAGCCGACCAGGGCGGCATTGTTTTACTCTGGGTAGAAGCCACTATGGAATTTTGCATGCGGAGCACGGTGCTGGCCTCGGTCAAGGCAAAGGGTGCAATGCCACCGAGCT
>JBGSRE010000129.1:0-4770 GCA_041737755.1 Oligoflexus sp. | reverse complement strand
CGGCAACCATAGCGAAGAGAGTGTAGTCTTTGCCAGTTCCCACGTTGTCACCAGCATGGAATGTGCTGCCAACTTGACGGACAATAATGCTGCCCGCAGTGACCAATTCGCCGCCGTATGCCTTGATGCCGCGATATTGTGGATTGGAGTCGCGGCCGTTCTTCGTACTACCGCCAGCTTTCTTGTGAGCCATGCTTGTCTACTCCTTGTGAGGGACGCTCAGGATTTGATACCGCTGATCTCAAGAACCGTAACTGGTTGCTTGTGACCGCGTGTGCGCTTGTAATCTTTACGGCGCTTGAATTTACCGATCAGAATCTTGGGATTGAAGGTCTGGGTTTTCACCACAGCTTCAATACTGGCACCGCTTACGAAGGGAGCTCCAACAGCAGTTTGGGCGCCTCCAACGAGCAAGACATTAGGAAAGCTGACTTTATCGCCTTCTTTTTTGCCTTCGATATAATCGACGGTAATTTGATCGCCCTGGCTAACGCGGTACTGATGGCCGCCAGCTTGGAAAACGGCAAACATGGATATCTCCTCATCCGATTCATCCGGGCTCGAACCACCCGAAAAAGGTCTATCTATTGTGCTCGGACCCATTCAAAGAACAGGGTTTCTAGCGAGTCGAGGCTAGAGAGCGTCACATAATCTTAAATCAGCCCCTCTCTGTCAATAACAAATCACCTGAAATCCGCGTGGCCGAAGCGAGTCGAAGTTTTCTGATGACCGAAGTCCCACGCAATCACCAGGCAAATAGAACCATCAAACAGGTCATAGCTGCCGAGCGCGAGGAAAGTTTCCTCGCTAACCTCTGAATATAAGACGAGCGAAAAATTGGCACGATAACTGCTGAGGAGGGTATGAAAGCCAACATGGTATATCGGTCCACTGGAAGGAAACTTGAGCCGTGACACAAATCGTCAACAACGGAAAAGCAAGCAACCCCCGAGGATCTGACACTTGGTCAGACAATTTGACCGTTAACACAGAGGCGTCCACCAAGGAAATGCCACCAGGCAAAAATCGCTTCTTCGAGCATTTGGCTCCGAAATCCAGCTCGCTAAGCGCCGCCATGCGCCAGCAAAATGCAAAATTCCCAAGCGATGCGGACCGAACCACCGCCAAAACATCTCTACCGACTCCAGGGCGCGAGAATAATTCTGTACCTGAGCTTCGCAGCTCTCGGGAGCGCCCTTTGCCTCCTGGCGAATCGCGTCTCGCCCCGAGACCTCGATCACCCAAGGAAAGCGAAAGTCGACTGTCAGAAAAGCTCGCGGTAAGCAGCAGGCCTTCTGGACCTCAACAGCAAGCAAGCAACTCTGAAATGGGGTCAGGGATTTCCGCCCGTCGCGCCAACTTTCCAACGCCGTTGCCGAGAACGGGCGCCGCTTTAAACAATGAGACCAATCCCAATACCAAGGACTCGGTCGAATCGCTATCCGCCGAAAGGATGTCGCCCAGCTCAGGCCAAAGCGCCACGGTCACGGCAACATTGCCAGGCAACGAGCTAAGACTTCCCGAACTGCCCACGGAAGAATGGAAGCAGCGCCTGCAGATGATGCTGGCAACAGGTAACCCTGAGCTCTTGATGCAGCAAAGCCCGGCTCTAGCCTTGCTGGCCGGCCGAATGGAATTCATCGAGCCTTCCCAGATTCCAGCCCTCGTCGCGCAAAGTCCTCTCCTTCAGCAGATCATGGGTGCATCGCAGAGCAGCGAAGCGCTGCAAAATTCACTTCCTATCGAACAGAATTTGCAGATGCTAGGCTTGATCCCGCAGCCAGCAGCGCAGCTAGGCACCCAAGTTTCGCTTTTACCCATGGCTCTTCCAGCAGAGCAGCAGACCCTGATCAAGACTTCGGACGTCCTTCATGAGTTGGGTTTTGATGTGCCGCGCCTCACCAGAGAAGGCGATCTGCTGAAAGAAAATCTGAGCCTGGATGGACTGCAAACCTATATGCAGCGGGCAGACCGCTTGAGAGCCAATCTCGGTGTTCCGATCGAAATACCGCTGACACCAGCCGAACAATCTGAACCGACCGACTCCATGAAGGCCGAAGCCAGCGCCTTGAGTCCCTTGCTTATCATGCCTCAGCCAGGCATCATCTCAGCTCCTCTTGGCCAGGCCGTGCCGGACCAGATGGCAGCAGCACCAAGGGCTCAAGAAGAGATTGTGCTTTGGTCCCAATTGCCAAACAGTAAGCATCTGACGCCGCTTGCCGTCGTCGATGACGGCACGGACGATCCGATCTTCTTTGCTCAATCCGAACGCACGGTCATGGGCCTAGAATTCGCACCCACGCTGCAATCGATGGAAGATCTGGATACAGCTCTTCCCAATACCCTTCCACCTCTGACAGGAACGCCACTCTCCCCCTTGCCAACAACCGTGCCACAGGCACCCTTAGTTGCTCAGGATCCTTTCCTAGCGATGACTCGAAGTTGGAATCCGGAAACGATTCAGACTCTTCGCAATAATGACCTGGATTCTCTGGAAAATCTGTCGACTTCATCCGAGCAAACAGCGCATCAACCCCTTCGATCTTTGGATGAAATACTGAATCGACACATGATCCAGGCTCCCGATGCGGCTCTGCAGATGGATGCACCCCTTCCACCTCGGGAGAGCCTGACACTTGACACCAACTCCTTGCAGTTCACCTTGCAGGAGAATGCCCTATCCCAAGACAGTGCCAGTAGAGATTTTTCAGATCAAAATCAAAGCCAATTCCAGAATCAGGATCAGGGATCACTTTTCATGCAATCCCCCTCAGCAACAGGAATTGGCCAGAAAAACTTCTCTGTGCAGATGGGCGCAGCCCCCCAGGCTCCTACACCTTCTCTCTCTCCACAAAACCTACAGGATATCTTTGATAAATCGTCAATGATGATCAAAGACGGCGGAGGCTCGATTCGCATCGACCTAGGCAGCAAAGAAACTGGGCCGCTTGATCTGGCTATCGACATTCATGATAAAAGCGTGGAGCTTCGCATTACGGCCCATTCCGATCAGGCGCGAGATGCCTTAGTTCAGGAGTTACCAAAACTTCGCGAATCTCTGTTGAATCAGCATTTGAATTTGGAAAAGGTCGAAATTGGTTTGAGCAATAGCTCGGCTTGGTCCCAATCTTCCGGCAACGGTCGCCAGGGTCGCGATCAAGTTGTTGAGAATTGGCAGGAAAGCAGCTCACGCGGACCTGAAGGGATTCGCAGCAGCAGTCGAAGCTATCGCCAATCGATCAGTCAACTGGCGAATGAACGGGTTCCCTTACACAACGGCCTAATTCAAGTGAGGGTCTAATTTATGTCAACCGCTTCCGTACAAAACATTGTCGCGCCTCCGGTAGCTCGGGCGAACAAGCAGGATTTCAGCTCCGCTCCCGTCGAAGATCCCAGAGCTGCCGTAACCGGCCCGACCAAAGAAAAAACCGACTTTCGAACCCTCATCAATAACTCAATGGATGAGGTCATAAAAGAAAGAAAAGCCAAGGAAAATGGCGATTTAACTGCCAGCTCGGACGCCGAATTTTTGGAAAAGCTGGCCGATCAAACCAAAGAAAAGCGCGTTCCAAAGAATGAATTGGGCAAAGATGACTTTCTCAAGTTGTTTGTCACGCAGCTGCAAAATCAAAATCCTCTGAATCCAGAAGCTGATACCGAGATGGCCGCAAAGCTTGCTCAATTCAATGGCCTGGAGCAGATGCTCAACGTTAATAAGTCTCTGGAAAAGATGCTCGCCGAACAAAACACCGCACGCAATCTGCAGATGGTCAATTATGTGGGTCGCGATGTCGTCGTCGATGGTGGTCGAGTGAAACTGAACGAAGGCAAGCCTTCTCCGACCCAATATAAAGTGGAGCAGGACGCCGCTCAATCTGTCCTAGAAGTTCGCAACAACTCGGGAATTCTCGTTCATCAGATCGATATGGGTCCGGTCAGTGCAGGCACCTATGACCTGAAATGGGATGGCAAGAGCCATGACGGAAAGACCATTCCAGATGGCACGTATACCCTTTCCATGACCGCTCGAAACATTGATGGCAAGGCACTGCCTGTGTCTCTGAGCAGTAAAGTCCGCGTCACCGGCATCGACATCAATAGCAAAGAAGGTGTTCTCTATTCGGATTTTGGTCGCATTAAACTCGACCAAATCAAATCTGTTGGAGTCGAAGGCTTTGATCATAAAATGATGGAAGCGATTTCAGTCCCGCAAACGGCCAGCACCAATGTGAGTGAAGATCTGGACCGGATGAAAGCAGAAGGCAAGCTCGCACTCCCTGGTAAAGTCAAGGAAGAAGCCATGCAAGCCCTCCCCGGGGAAGCTGTAAAAAAAGCCATTGACCAAAGAAGGAGCGCATCCGCTAAACTGAATAAGGAAATCCCGGAAAAAGCACCAATAGCAATGCCGGCAACTGCCCAGGAACTGCCTCAGTCCACAGTTGCCGCGCCTTGATCGGCAGGAGTGGGCGGCAATGGCACGAATCGGTTGGTTATTCCTTTTGATGCATCTCATTTCGGCCTGTAAAACCAGCTCGGAACCTTCTTCCTTCGCAGCTTCCAAGCCACCCGAGATGGCTATAGCCGAGCCCATTGCCAAAGAAAAAAAGGCTCTGGAAGTGACCGATGCCCCGCTTTCCGCTTGTAAGAATTTAAAATCCCAGTGCCCCGTCGAAGAACGCAAACTTCCCTATCAATGTGTCGCCTATCGATTGGCCGGAAAATTGCTTTGGCAGGATGAGCGGGTTTATGCCTGGGGTCCCAGTCTTTGCC